>JBDKRF010000399.1:0-8719 GCA_039683525.1 Clostridiaceae bacterium | reverse complement strand
CGGTTTGGACGTAGATAAAGAGAACGATCTTATTTCGCTTGCAGAATATTACGTTACTTCCAAGAGAAACAGAGTCAAGATAGATAATGCGATTTCTGAATACTTTTCGCAACCTTTCGAACCAACTGAGAATCACAACATTTTAGCGCAATATCCAATAACAAGTTATTGGACAACAAATTATGACAAATTATTAGAGCACACATTCACACAACATGGTTTGAAATATTCGGTTTTAACTGATGATGCTTCTTTAAAACAATATATTGATGATAAATCCATTATACTGAACAAGTTGCATGGAGATGTTGATCGTCCTTTTGAAGCAGTGATTACTAAGACAGATTATGAAGAGTTTGTTGATAAGCATGAAATTCTTTTGGCAAAACTTAAAGGTGAAATGTGTTCAAAGACATTTTTGTTTCTTGGATATAGTTTCAGTGATACGGATATTATGCATATCCTTACCCGAATAAAGCTCTTTTACAAAGGCAACGCTCCTAAGAACCATTATGGAATTTTGCAGAGAGTAATGAAGAAAACGGACGAAAATGAAGCTGATTTTCAGTATAACAAACGTAAACAGGAACATATCATTGATAACCTAAAAAAATACGGTATTCAAATCGTACTAGTTGATGATTATTCCGAGATCACTGGCATGTTGAGAAATATTCAACACCTTATTTGTGAGAAAAACGTTTTTATAAGCGGCGCATGCGAACAGATTGACCTTGACCAAGATTACAGTCGATACGCTAGAATACTTGCTAAATGGCTAACTGAAAACGGATTCAAGATTCATACAGGATATGGAAAAAACATTGGATCAGAAGTAGTAAGCGGTGCATTTGATGCTTGTGAAAAATCAAAATCCAAAATCAAACAATTTAACGGTTCTGTCTTCATCTATCCTTTCCCTTATCAAAAAGCTACTTCCGACGAAGAAAGAAGAGCTATTTATTCAGAAATACGGAAAAACATCGTTCAGAAGGCTCACTTTTCGATAATTATCAACGGAACAAAACGACGGGTGAAGGATTCTCCTATGGAAATTTCTGATGGCGTTTTAGAAGAAGGCAGATTAGCAATCCAGCATGGGAGCATTGTAATTCCTATTGCGGTTACCGGGGGCGCTGCTAAAATAATTTGGAATGAGATTAACGATAGCGGAAGCGATTACTCGAAGACAATCGAGTTTCAAGTTTTAGCAAACGGCAATACATTTATGGAAGTGCTCGATGCCGTAAAAAAGATTGTAAAAGGTGCTAGCAAGTAATGAAATCACTTGTTAATGAGCGACCAAGCAAAGAAAAATTGCGCTATGGTCAAATAAGCTTCAAGAATTCTCATTTTTCGTGTCACAAAGCCAATTGAGTGTCACAGTTCGTGTCACAACGCGACTCCGGAATGCCGGAATCATTCTGAATTATCGGAGTATTATCCGACATTTAGGAGTTATATTGTTAATTATAAGGTCATAATAAAAGAAAAGCGCCCACCTAGGGCGCTTTTTTGTGGCAGGGGCACTAGGACTCGAACCTAGAAAGACGGTTTTGGAGACCGTTGTGATGCCATTTCACCATGCCCCTATGGTGATGTTGCGGCGGATTTTTTAAGTCCGCATGCAGTATTGTAATTGATCTGGAGATAAATTGCAAGCTCTTTTCTATCCAAATGCACTCCATCTTGCTTGCTTCATTCAATTGCTTTGATTCACGATTTTCATTATGTTCTTCTTCTGTGATTTCATGGCTCGATGTACTATAATGAACTCAATGTAGTACTCACTCATTCAATTTAGTCTATTTAGACGAAATCACACTCGCTTCAGCGCGATTGGAGAAAGACGGATGGAACAGCAACCCAAGAAATCCCACATTTTCCACTGGATCTTATCGATCTATACGCTCATCTTAGCCGCGTTGTTTGTCATTTCGAAAGTTTTCCCAACGCTTGCTCTGTTGCGGGCAACCGTATTTGGCACGAACCTGCCGCTCATGCTCCTGAGCATTTGGGCTTGGGTATTTCTTGTTTGGATCATCTGCGAAACAAAGGCAATTCTTGGAATTCGCTTCTCCCGAACAAATCAAGTGACGTTTTTCGTTGTACTTGCCGTACTCTTCGGTTACTATGCATTCAGCCTCATAACGAGACAGTTCATCTATTACTGGGACTATGTGCTCTATTACCGCATGCAGTTCGGAATCGCCGTTACCTTCCAGACGGACGGGTTCTTCAGCGGCATCATGGACGTCATCAAGAGCGTCTGGTACAACTCCTATTCGCTGTTCAACAATGTTTTACTCGCTGCCCCGTTTGCGCTGACGCCAAAGACGCCAAACTGGTTTGTCGCAATCAGCGCGGCAAGCATACTCCCATTTCTCTATTGGGTCATCGCGCTCTGGATCAAGCTGCTGGAAAGGCTCCTGCAACCCAAGCGAAGCGAGCTCTTCTTCATCGGGGGCATGATCCTCTCCGCGGGATTCCCTCTGATCCATCGAGCGCTCCTATTCGGTCAGCCAGATTTGATCGGTCTCATCTTCGTCTTTTTGATTATGCTCCTGACGATTTCATACGATTTTTCAAAACCGGATTATTGGCGCTATTTCTTTCTCATCGTGCTGACGATTATGACCTGTGCCTCCCGGCGCTGGTATCAGTTCTGGCTAGTCGGCTACTATGCATGTTATGCGGTCTATGTGCTCCTGAAAGCCGTTCGGGGGAAAACATGGATCAATCTCAAGCGCGCAATCCTGTTTGCGCTCTCCGCTGGTGTGATTCTTTGCGTTGTCTTTCTGCCAATGATTCTGGTGTTGCGAAAGGCCAACTATGCCGCAAGTTACAGCGCATATAACGTTGGCGGATTTTTCGGCGAGCTGACGAGTCAGGCGAACTATCTTGGAATCGGGCTTTTGATCCTCGTTTTTGCCGGGCTCGTCTATGGCATCATCCGGCGGCGGTCGAGGCAGTTGACGCTGTTTGCCGTGTTGGATTTGCTGCTGACGATATTTCTCTTTACCCGGATTCAGAATATGGGGTATCATCATACGCTGATCCTTGTGCCTGCCTATCTGCTTCTGATGTTGATCTGTTTGGCAGGCATCTGTGAAATGGAATCAAAATGGATGCTTGCGCTGTCTTCCGTCGTGGTTCTGGGATTCAGCGCCGTAAACGCGTCCGTTTGCGCAACCTCAAGCACAGAGCGATTGCCCACCGTCTTCTCCAATGCGGCGCTGATCCCGCCGCAACGTACCGATATCAAGCAGATTCGCGCAATCAACCAGTGGTTGCTTGAGCACTGTACGAAGTCCGATCCCGCTTATATGATTCCGCACGGATACCCGTATAATCCCGATGTATTCCGCAGCTGCGATTACCCAGATGCGTCTGTCAGTCAGGTGCTGCCTTATGGCTCGGCAGTGTTGGGTACGCATTATTTTCCGGATGGGCTCTTGCTGTCAAAGTACGTCTTAACTTGCGAGCCATTCTGCGATCTGAGCCTTGCGGGGAAATATAACAGCACGTTTTTAAGCGAAATTCCGCAAAAGCACTTTACCGAAATAACGCACTTTGACATGGGTAACGGATATGTGTTTTTCGTATATGAACGCATCAAGCCGACCGATCGGGAAGAGATTCTCTTCTACGAAGACTGTTTCTCGGAGGAAAACAAGCTCTTTCCGGAGTTGTTTTCCGGCGTGTGGGATGAGCTGCTAAAACAAGTCGGGTAAGAGAGCGATTCTATCTCGAAATTAAATCAAGAAAAAGGTTGAGCGCAAACTCAACCTTTTATTGTGCTTCAAGTTTATTACAGTGATATGATCAAACGAACTGCACGATATAATCCCGCAAATTCTGATACGCGATGCGATAGACGTCCGCCTCCGTAAACCCGCGTTTGAGCAGCGCTTCAAACAGCGCGGGGAAATCGCGGCTCGTCTTGAAGTTCTTCGGATACTGCTGCATGCCGTCGAGATCGGAGCCGATGGCGCAGCAATCGATGCCGCCAATCTCCACCACGTGACAAATATGTCGAACAATATCATCAATCGCTGCTTCGTTGCTTTTCGTGAGCTGCTGATAGTAGAAATTGATCCCGACCGTTCCGCCCTGCTTCGCGATCTCGCGGATTAGATCATTGCTGAGCGAGCGCGGATGATCGAGTACCCCGCGCGCATTGGAATGCGATGCAAACACAGGCCTGGTCGCGCGCGCAAGCACCTGCTCGATGCCCTTGTCGCTCAGGTGGGAAACGTCAATCGCCATGCCAAGCGCGCACATTTCATCGATGATGTCGCGCCCGATCGCGCTGAGCCCCTTATTCCCTCGCCCCATTGCGGCACCGGCGAGCTCATTGTTCTCGTTCCACGTCAGGGTCATAGCGCGAACGCCAAGACGGTATAAGACGCGCAGGATCGCCATGCTGCCGTCCACCGCTTCCCCGCCTTCCACCGAGAGCACGGTGGCAATCTTGCCGCTCTCCGGCGTGAAATCACGTGTCAGCGGAACAAGCTCCTGATGGCTGTCCAGCATGCGCTCATAAGCATCGATCATAGCAAGGCACTGGTGCAGCGCGGGCGCGGAAAGCGCGGTATCGATCCAGCAGGCAAAAAACTGTAATGCAACGCCGCCCGTGAGCATGTCGTCCAATCGGATTGCCTGCTCACGCTTGGGCTTTTTCAGGTCATAGCCGGTTTGAACCGCTCCGTAGAGATAGTCGCAGTGCCCGTCAGCAACAGGAAACATGTCTTCCCCTCCATGTTCGTCCGCCGAAAAAACATCGGTTGATCGTTGGGTTCTGGATCGTTTCTTCTAGATCGTTTTTTTCTAGACTGGTTTTTTCTAGATCAGTGTGTTTTTCGTCAACAAACGGGGCATGGCGAACCATGCCCCGATTTGATGTACTTGTCTTACTTTGCGTAGTCGACCGTGCGCGTTTCGCGAATGACACTGACCTTGATCTGGCCCGGGTATTCGAGTTCCGCTTCGATGCGCTTGGCAATATCCTTTGCGAGTACCACCGCGTCGCCGTCGTTCACACGTTCCGGTTTGACGATGATGCGGATTTCGCGTCCCGCCTGAATGGCGAAACTCGTATCCACGCCGTCAAAGGAGTTGGCGATCTCTTCGAGCTTCTCAAGACGCTTGATGTAGCTCTCGAGCGTTTCGCGCCGTGCGCCGGGGCGTGCGGCGGAGATTGCGTCGGCTGCCTGCACAAGAATTGCTTCCACGGTCTGCGGCTCCACGTCGCCATGGTGCGCCTGAATCGCGTGGATGATGGCGTTGTTCTCGCGGAATTTCTTAGCAAGATCAGCGCCGATGGTCGCATGCGAACCCTCGACCTCGTGATCGATGGATTTGCCGATGTCGTGCAAGAGGCCTGCGCGCTTGGCAAGCGCTACGTTTGCGCCGAGCTCTGCCGCCATAATGCCGGCAAGGTGCGCCACTTCGATCGAATGCTTCAGCACGTTCTGACCGTAGCTTGTACGGTACTTCATGCGGCCGAGATAACGAACCAGCTCGTGATGCAAGCCGTTGACACCGACTTCGAGGACTGCGGCTTCGCCCGCCTCGCGAATCGTGGTATCGACTTCCTTACGCGCTTTTTCGACCATCTCCTCGATGCGAGTGGGGTGAATGCGCCCGTCGAGAATCAACTTCTCCAGCGCAATTCGCGCCACCTCGCGGCGGACGGGATCAAAGCTCGAGAGGATGACTGCTTCCGGTGTGTCGTCGATGATGAGGTCCACACCCGTGGCTGTCTCCAGCGCGCGAATGTTGCGCCCCTCGCGGCCGATGATGCGGCCCTTCATGTCGTCGTTCGGCAGGGCCACGACGGAAACCGTCGCTTCTGCCACGTGATCTGCAGCGCAGCGCTGGATCGCCAGCGTGATGATGTTTCTCGCGCGCTTGTCCGCTTCTTCTTTGGTCTTGGACTCGATGTCGCGAATGAGGATTGCGGCCTCGTGCCGGGTGTCCCGCTCGACGTTGGCTAGCAACATATTGCGAGCGTCTTCCATGGAGAGACTCGATATTTTCTCCAACTCGTGGAGCTGCTGGTCGTGAAGGGCTTTGACAGAAGCTTCCACTTCGTCAACCTCAGCTTCACGCGTCGCGATGGCGGATTCGCGCTTGTCGAGCGAATCGGTCTTTTTATCGAGAATCTCCTCTCTCTGAAAAATGCGCCTTTCGTTTCTCTGAATCTCTCCGCGGCGCTCGCGGTTTTCTCTTTCCGCTTCGGAGCGAATTTTAAATACTTCTTCTTTTGCTTCTAAGATCTTTTCTTTCTTGATCTCTTCGGCTTTTCTCTGGGCATCGTCATAGAGCTTTTTTACGGCGTCCTCCGCCTTTGCCACCTTTGCTTCCGCAACATTGCGACGATAAGCGTATCCAACGAGGAAACCGGAGAGCAGCGCTACGATGCCTATGACTGGATATAGCCACCAGTACATACCATGTTTCTCCGATCTATAAAAAAATGTAACCGCACATCTCTGCACGGTCACTTCATAATATCTATCAAGAATTTGAGCCAATTGCACGTTGCGCTTAAGCTTCAAACAAACAATCTATTATGAACACACCATAAGAGTGCAGGATTACTTGAAAAGTATATATCAGCTATTGTTGTGCGTCAAGAAAAATTGACAATATATGGGGGTTTACGGGTATTTATTTGGCTTTTTCGGCGCGTTTTCTGGTTCAAACGCGAGAATTCTTGCATATCTGTTTTTCTGACGCTAGAACACTAAAATCTGCGCCGTCTTTCCGTCCAGTCAAAACAGTCGCATTCTCTAATGAACTAAAACAACGAAATCTGTGCCGTCTTTTCCATACCATCGAAACAGCCGCACTTCTCCATAGTCGCAATCACGCCGCTGTTTGCCTTGGTGACTGCGCGAAACTCCTCGACCGTATGAAAGACCTTACCTTTGCGGTTCTCGACCATCGCGACCGCGGCATTCGTGCCAAGGCCGGGGATTGCGTTAAACGGTGGGCGGATTGCGCCATCCTCCACGAGGAACTTCGTTGCGTCAGACTTGTAGAGATCAACGGGCAGCAACTCAATGCCACGCAAGTTCATCTCATACACCACTTCTAAAATCGTGATGATATCCTTGTTACGCCCTTTTTCGGAATCCGTCATCTTAGCAGACGCGCGATCCATCTCCTTCATCGTCTCCAGCACGCGCTCCGTGCCACCCGCGGCGAGAGAAACGTCGAATAAATCCGCGCGAACGGTGAAATAAACGCTGTAGAATTCCAGCGGATAATGCACCTTATAGTACGCCACGCGAAAGCTCATCATCGTGTAAGCCACCGCGTGCCCGCGCGGGAACATATACTTGATCTTCTTGCAGGAGTCGATGTACCAGGCTGGAATTTGATTGTCCAACAACTTTTGCTCCATCTCCGGCTTGAGCCCTTTGCCTTTACGCACGGACTCCATGATCTTAAAAGAGCTGGACGCGTCAACCCCGTGCAGAATCAGATAGTTCATGATGTCGTCACGCGTGCAGATGACCTCGTTGAGCTTGGCAATCTTGTTGATGACCAGCGGCTCCGCGTTGCCGAGCCAAACGTCCGTGCCGTGCGTGAGTCCTGAAATGCGCACCAGCTCCTCCATCGTGGTCGGCTGCGTCGCGTCGAGCACGCCGCGGACAAACCCCGTGCCGAATTCCGGCGTGCCGAGCGTGCCAACCTTGCAGTCGATGTCGGAGAGGTCCACTTTGAGTGAATCGCTCGCGATATAGATGCGCATGGTGTCCGGATCGTCCAGCGGAATGGTAACGGGATCGAGCCCGGTCAAATCCTGCAACATTCTCAGCGCGGTGGGATCATCGTGACCCAGAATATCGAGCTTCACGAGGCGGTCGTCCATCGCGTGAAAGTCGAAGTGCGTGGTAATCGTGTTCTTGTTTGATTTATCAGCAGGATACTGAATCGGCGTATAGTCGAGGATGTCGTCCTCTTTGGGTACGATGACGATGCCGCCGGGATGCTGTCCCGTGGTGACTTTGACATCCTGACAGCCTTGCGCGATGCGCTCGCGCTCCGCCTTTCTCAGCACCTTCCCCGTCTTCTCTTCATATTGGCGCACATAGTCAAACGCCGTACGCTCCGCAACGCCGCTGATCGTGCCCGCTCGGAACGCATGCCCGCGCCCGAACATCTCTTCTACGTACTTGTGCGCTACGGGCTGATATTCGCCGGAGAAGTTCAGGTCGATATCCGGTGTCTTATCGCCATCGAAACCTAGAAACACTTCAAACGGGATGTCGAATCCCATCTTGTTGTAGCGCGTTCCGCAAACAGGACAGTCCTTGTTTGGCATGTCGATGCCGCAGAAATATTGCAGTCGGTCGACCTCAAAATCGCTGTGCTTGCAGTTCGGGCAAACATAGTGGGGTTGCAGCGCGTTCACCTCTGTAATACCCGCCATGGTCGCGACAAACGAGGAGCCGACTGAACCACGGGAGCCGACGAGGTAGCCATCCGAGTTGCTCTTGTGAACGAGCCGCTGCGCCATGAGGTAAAGCGAGGCAAAGCCATTGCCGATGATGGACTTCAGCTCGCGATCGAGGCGCGCCTGCACCACGTCCGGCAGCGGGTCTCCATAGATTTCGTGTGCTTTGCCGACCGCCATGTCGCGCAGGATATCACTTGCGTTCTCGATGGTCGGTGCGTGTGTTCCGTCCGGAAACGGCTTGAGTAC
>JBDKRF010000398.1:0-2049 GCA_039683525.1 Clostridiaceae bacterium | reverse complement strand
ACGCAGGGCAGCGGAAAGTCGCTCTCCATGGTTTTCTACGCGCACCTCCTGCAGGAAGCGCTCGCGTCCCCGACCATCGTCGTGCTGACCGACCGGAACGATCTGGACGACCAGCTCTTTTCGCAGTTTACCAAGTGCAAGGACTTCCTGCGGCAAACGCCCATACAGGCGGAGAGCCGCGCGCACCTCGTGGAATTATTGGAGGGCCGCGCCGCCAACGGCATCATCTTCACCACCATGCAAAAGTTCGAAGAGTACGGCGCAGCGCTCAGCACGCGCCGCAACATCATCGTCATGGCGGACGAAGCGCACCGCGGTCAGTACGGCCTCGAAGAAAAGATCGACCCCAAGACCGGGCGCATCATGATTGGCACCGCGCGCATCATCCGGGACAGCCTGCCGAACGCGTCATACATCGGCTTTACGGGGACGCCGCTGACCGAAAAGGACCGCAGCACGCGCGAGGTGTTTGGCGACTACATCGACGTTTACGACATGACGCAGGCGGTGCTGGACGGCGCGACGAAGCCCGTCTATTACGAAAGCCGTGTCATCAAACTCAAACTGAACCAGAAAGCGCTTGCGCTCATCGACGCGGAGTACGACCGCTTTGCCGAGAACGCGGAGTTGTTCGTTATAGAAAAAAGCAAACACGAACTAGGCCGTATGGACGCCGTACTCGGCGCGGAAGAGACGATCGATTCGCTGGTGCGCGATATCATCGAGCACTACGAAAACTATCGTGCCAACCTTCTCACCGGTAAGGCGATGATCGTTGCGTATTCGCGCCCGATCGCCATGAAAATCTACCGTCGTATCCTCGAACTGCGCCCCGCCTGGACGGAGAAGGTTCAGGTTGTCATGACCTCCAATAACGACGACCCGGAGGACTGGCGCAAAACGATCGGCAACAGCGCGCATAAAGCCGAGCTGGCGAAACGCTTTAAGGATAATGCCGACCCGTTCAAAATCGCCATCGTGGTCGATATGTGGCTCACGGGATTCGATGTGCCGTCGCTGGCCACGATGTATGTCTACAAACCCATGGCGGGACACAACCTCATGCAGGCGATTGCTCGCGTCAACCGCGTCTTTGGAGATAAAGAGGGCGGCCTAGTGGTAGACTATGTCGGTATTGCCGCCGCGCTTAAAAAAGCGATGCACGACTATACCGACCGTGACCGCCATAACTACGGCGAAATGGACGTCATCAAGGCGGCGTATCCAAAATTTGTGGAAAAGCTGGAGCTTTGCCGGAGCCTGTTCCACGGGTTCAGCTATGCACGCTTTACGGATGGAACGGATCAGGAGCGCGCAAAGCTCATCAGCGGCGGTGTGAACTTCCTGCTGGATCGCGACAAAGAGAAGGAGAAGGAAGCGTTCATTAAGGAAGCGCTCTTATTGCGGCAAGCGCTCTCGCTCTGCGGCAGTCTCACAAATCGTGAGCAGAGGTTTGAGGCGGCGTTCTTCGAGTCGGTGCGGACGCTGCTGGTTCGCCTCATGAGCGGCGGAACGGGCGGCAAACCATATTCGCTGAACGAGATCAACGCGCGCATCAACGAGCTGCTCAAAGCGAGCGTGCAGAGCAGCGGAGTAATCAACCTCTTTTCGGACGTAAAGGAAGCGCTCTCACTGTTCGATCCGAACTTCCTTGCGGAGATCGCCAAAATGAAAGAAAAGAACCTCGCCATTGAGGTTCTGCGGAAGCTCATCGCCGAGCAGGTTACCATATACAAGCGAACCAATCTGGTGAAGTCCGAGAAGTTTTCAGAACTCATTCAGCGCACGATGAACGCATACTTCAACGGCCTTTTGACCAACGAGGAAGTCATCGCTGAACTGCTCAAGATGGCGGACATGATGGCGCAGGCGAGCGCAGAAGGCGCACAGCTCGGGCTGACGGTTGAAGAGGAAGCTTTTTACGACGCCCTGACGAAGCCGGAGGCCGTAAAAGACTTCTATCAGAACGATGAACTCGTTGCCATCACAAAAGAGCTTACCGATATGCTGCGCAAAAACCGCACGATCGACTGGCAAAAGAAAGAAACC
>JBDKRF010000397.1:0-7237 GCA_039683525.1 Clostridiaceae bacterium | reverse complement strand
GTGGTAAAACCCGACGCCAAGCTCGTGATCATCACCACAAAAGCGACCCCCGCCAGCGGACAGGCGGAAGAGCTCGCAAAGGCGTTATTCGGAGACAAACTCACAATACAATAAGCTCTTATAAAGTACAATAATCTCTAAACAATATAGTCAATAAAGATATCTTCAGGAGGTACTTTTTTTTGGCAAAAGGCGGATTTCCCGGCGGAATGGGCGGTATGGGCGGCGGCAACATGCAGCAGCTGATGATGAAAGCCCAGAAGATGCAGCAGGACGTGGCGCGCGCGCAGTCGGAGCTCAACGAGCGTGAGTTCACCGCGAGCAGCGGCGGCGGCATGGTCTCCGTAACCGTTACCGGCAACAAGGACGTGAGAGCCATCGTCATCAACCCCGCGTGTGTCGATCCCGACGACGTGGAGATGCTGCAGGATCTCGTGCTCTCCGCGGTCAACGAAGCGCTGCGTACGGCGACCAAGACCGTTGAGGACGAAATCGGCAAGATCACTGGCGGTCTGGGGCTAGGCCTGTAGTCATGCTCACCATTGAACCCATCGTCCGGCTGACCACCCAGCTTTCGCGCCTGCCCGGCATCGGGCAGAAGACCGCGCAGAGGCTTGCTTACCATATTCTCGATCTGCCGGTCTCTCAAGCGCAGGAGCTCGCAGCCGCGATCATTGCCGCGCGCGAAAAGGTCGTGGACTGCCCGATCTGCGGTACGTATACGGACGTTTCCCCCTGCGGCATCTGCTCTGACACCAATCGCGATGGCAGTATCCTCTGCGTGGTTTGCGACGCGAAGGACGTTATCGCCATGGAGCGCACGCGTGAGTTTCACGGGAAATATCACGTGCTACACGGCGTATTATCGCCCGTGGACGGCGTAGGCCCTAACGACATCCGTATCAACGAACTCGTCGAGCGCGTGAAGGCGGGCGGCGTGAAGGAAGTTATCCTCGCGACCAATCCGGACGTGGAGGGTGAAGCGACAGCCAGCTACATCGCGCGGTTATTAAAGCCCATGGGCGTCAACTGCACGCGCATCGCGCACGGCATCCCCATCGGCGGCAACCTCGAATACACGGACGAGGTCACGCTAGCAAAAGCGATGGAAGGCAGACGGCAACTCTAAACGCAAATAAAAATAACGGCTTACGCCGTTATTTTTTTACACTCGTTTCGATTAGAGACACACCCGATACGCCGTCGGCAGCGCATGGGACTCGTCCAGCATGATCCACCCTTCCGGCAATATGCCTGCCGAAACCTCGGCGGCGCAGACGCGCATATACCACTCGATGTGAGTAAAGATATGCTTGCGCTCATAGAAGCGCAGTTCCCCGACGGGGTTGATGTCGTGTTCGCCAAGCCAGCGGGCACATTCCGCGTCCGTTAGCTCCCCCGCGGTTTCCGGCAACTGCCACAGTCCCGCGAGCAGGCCGCTCTCCGGTCGGCGGAAACCGATCAGTCCGCCATTCAACGTGAGCGCGAAAACGGTCTTGCGCTCGATCCGTCTCGCCTTCTTCGCGGAGAGTACGGGCAGTTCCGCCGTTCTGCCTTCGCGATAGGCGACGCAATATTCCTGCACAGGGCACTCGCCGCACTTGGGCTGCCCGTTCGGCAGGCACACGGTAGCGCCCAGCTCCATCAGCGCCGCGTTGAACTCACCCGGCTGATCCTTTGGCACGAGCGGCAGCAGAAACGCGCGCACCTCTTTTTTGAACGCGAGATCGCGGATATCCCGTTCCACGCCGAAGAGCCGCGCATAGACGCGCAGTACGTTTCCGTCCACGGCGGGCAACGCTTCGCCAAACGCGATGGACGCGATTGCGCCCGCGGTATATTCCCCAATGCCGGGTAGGGTGATGAGCTCGTCATAGCTTTGCGGCATGCTGCCGCCGAAGCGCGAAACGATCTCTCCCGCCGCGCGCTTGAGATTGCGGGCGCGGCTATAGTAGCCCAGTCCCTCCCAGAGCTTGTGCAGGCGGTCGTCGGTTACGTTCGCAAGCGCAAAAACATCCGGTAACTCACGTAGAAACCGCTCATAATACGGAATCACGGCGGCAACACGCGTCTGTTGCAGCATGATTTCGCTGATCCAAACCGCGTAGCCGTCGCGTGTTCTGCGCCAGGGCAGATCCCGCGCGTTCTCGTGATACCAGTTTAATAAAGGTGTCATCCAGTCCATAGCAACAGTATAACATACAAGTTTCACGCATTTTCCGTGAAAAATGCGCGGAGAATTGCGCCATAGTATGCTATACTGTGTTTCTAAACAGTGCAGATTCCCGCAAAAACACGGGATAAACCAAATCACAGAGGTGAAGAAACATGGATTACAGTGAACTGACCCGTCAGGCGGCTGAGGCCGTCGATCACTTGCTCGCGAGCGCGGACTATCGCAAGGGCGATATCTTTATCATCGGCTGCTCGACCAGCGAAATCGTAGGTAAGCGCATCGGCTCCGCCTCCAGCGAAGAGGCGGCAAAGGCCGTCATGGACGCGATCCTGCCGCGCGTGACCGAGGCGGGGTTATCTCTTGCCGTGCAGGGCTGCGAACACATCAACCGCGCCATCTGTACCAGCCGTGCCTGCATGGAACAATACCACCTGCAGGAGGTCTGGGTGCGCCCGTGGCTGCACGCAGGCGGAGCCTTTGCAACCGAGGCATACAATCGCATTCCCGATCGGGTGATGGTGGAAAACGTGGACGCGAAAGCTGTACTCGGCATAGACATCGGCGGCACGCTGATCGGCATGCACCTGCATCCCGTCGTGGTACCGGTTCACATCGAGCAGCGAAAGATCGGCGAGGCTTCGTTTATCCTCGCGAAGACGAGGCCGAAGTACGTCGGCGGCCCGCGCGCGCAGTATGGCGAGGACGAGCCCGCCCATAGATAAGGCGTTTTGATCAAAAAGGAGCACTAAATATAGTAGGGTGCTCCTTTTTTATATAGCATAAAGAACTCAAATGTGCGCATAAAAAACAGAAAAAGCGCCCAATCATTGGATTTGTTCGTACATATTATACGAAAAAATACATTGCAATTTGATGATCGGGTGTACTATACTAGCTTTGGTATCCGCGTATCGGGTCTGTGGTTGAAAATCGATGCCAGTCGCAGGCAAAACGATCCACGTAAGCGGGCAAAGCCCCGTGAGCATGGTGCGGTCTAGAAGTAAGTCCAACCGAAGCATATCTAAAACATGCATTTCGAGAGAGGCAGTAGTGAGAGGCATATCGCCGGGTAGCGACACTTCCAGTTGGCGAGTGTGGGGGCAAAAACCAGGTCAGCCGGCACTCGGATATCAAAAAATTTCACGAACCGAAAAGGGGAAAATGCCAAATGTTCCAAGACAAAACACTGGTATGCAAGGATTGCGGTAAGGATTTCGTCTTTACGGCCGGCGAGCAGGAGTTTTACGCGGAGAAAGGGTTCCAGAACGAGCCTGTCCGCTGCAAAGACTGCCGCTCCAGCCGCAAGACCACACGCAGCAGCGAGCGCGAAATGTTTGACGCGGTCTGCGCGGAGTGCGGGGCACCCACCAAGATCCCGTTCCAACCCAGAAACGACCGTCCCGTCTACTGCAGCAACTGCTTCCAGAACCACAAGCGCTAACGCATTCCCCTTATTCCGTTCTCGGATATAATCGGAATCAGAGTTTGCAAAAACGACCTGAGAGGCGTCTCCCCGAAAGGGAAACGCCTTTTCCGATTTTTGGGGCATACTGATTTGCAGGGCTTTCCCCGCTTGCCAGCAAATGGCACGCGTGTTATGCTTTTACTGTCAATAATCGAAGAAATCGAGGTAGATAAAAACATGGAAACCGTCAAAGACCGCTTCTTGCGGTATGTGAAAATCGATACCGAGTCTCAGCACCACGTGGACAAAATCCCTAGCACCGACAAGCAGCTGAACTTAAGCAGGCTCCTGCGCGATGAGCTCATCGCAATCGGAGCCAGCGAGGTTCACCTCGACCCGCACGGCTATGTGACCGCAACGATCCCCGCGAACACGAAGAAAAGCGCGCCCATCGTCGGCCTGCTCGCGCACTTGGACACCGTGGACGCGGTAACCGGCGCAAACGTAAAGCCCAAGCTGACCCCGAATTACGACGGCGGCGTCATCGACATGGGCAACGGCTACACGCTCTCGCCCGCGGATTCCCCCTCTCTGCTTGGGCACTTCGGCGAGGAAATCATCTGCACGGACGGCACCACGCTGCTGGGTGCGGATGACAAGGCGGGCGTCGCCGAGATCATGACATTTGCCGAGCATATGCTAGATAGCGACGCGCCGGAACACGGCAAGATCCGCATCGGCTTTACGCCGGACGAGGAGGTCGGCCGCGGCGTGGATCTGTTCGACGTGCCCGCGTTTGGCGCGGACTTTGGCTACACGAACGACGGCGGCACGCTGGGCGAGATCAACTATGAGTGCTTCAACGCCGCCGGTGCGGAGATCCGTATCCAGGGACTCAGCCTGCACACCGGGAGCGCAAAAGGGCGCATGGTCAACGCCTCGCTAGTGGCGATGGAGCTGCACGATCTCCTGCCGCGCTTTGAAAACCCCGCCTGCACAGACGAGTACGAAGGGTTCTTCCATCTCGACAAGCTGGAAGGCTGCGTCGATCACGCCGACATGTCCTATATTCTGCGCGACCACGACATGGAGAAGTTTGAGCAGAAGAAGGTTTTGATGGCGAAAGCCTGCGCCTACATGAACGACAAATACGGTGCGGGTACGGTCACGCTCAATATGGAGGATACCTATTACAACATGAAGTCCAAAGTGCCGATGGAGATCGTAGACGCGGCAAAAAACGCGATGGAAGCGGTCGGCATCACGCCGTACTGCGCGCCCATTCGCGGCGGCACGGACGGCTCGCGCCTGAGCTATATGGGCCTGCCCTGCCCGAACCTCTGCACCGGCGGCCACAACTTCCACGGCAGATATGAGTTCATCAGCACACAGGCGATGGAAAAAGTGGTTCAGATTCTGGAAACGCTCGTTCCGTCTTTCGTAAAGTAAAAACATCCTAAAAAACAAAGATGCTCCTTCGCGGGAGCATCTTTTTGTTGTGTTAGATTCTAAATATCCCAGTTCTTTCGCGGTTCCTTTGCGTTCGGCGTCGCGTTCCTCTCCGCCTGATGCAGCTCCTGCGCGAGATGGCGACGAACCTGATCCTCTTTTTCCGAATACGACATGGGGTTGTGGGAGATCATGTTGCGAAGCACGTCAATTTTCGCCTGCGTCGCGGCTTGCTCGGGGTCGCTCCAGTCGATTGGCGCGCCGGATCGGGCACCATGATAGGACACGATACTTCACTTCCGTTTCGGTTTGGATTTTTACCCTTATTCGAGCTCATTCTAGTCCCGTAAAGCGAGATTGTCAATGCGCATCCAAGGTGGTCAAGTTTCTGGAAGCGTTCGTTCCGTCGTTTATAAAACAGGTGTAGTTTAAAAACGCAAAAGCGCTGCTCCAAAACGGACAGCTCCTTTTCGTGCGTGTTTACGAAGCGATGCTGCTAAATCAATCCAACGAATAAAACGAATTGAGGACGTAATCTAAATAGCCATCATATTCCGCGGCCATCTGCACCAGAGCGAATGTTGTTCCCCGTTTGACCGCAAAGAGCATTCCGTTTGTATGTTTTTCGTTGACGATAGCATCAAAGCGGTAGACGGGGCGGTCTACGCCGCCAAGCTTAACCACGGTTTTCTCGAGGTTTTCCTTGCGCTCCGCATTGTCAGGGGTGAACAAGAATGATTCAAAATACTGTAGTGCTTTTTTCTCCGAATCAATCGCTTCGTCGGACGCGCTGAAGTCAACGATGAATACAAATAGATATTCCTCGTCATTTTGACTGAACGAGATAAAATCCAGCATTGTTTCTTTCGCCCTTAACTTCTTGACCATCTCTTTCTGGATTGCTTCCGGATCTGATACTGCTGCATCAATCTGATTTTGCTCATTGATCACCGAGCGATTATAAATGACCCATGTCGAAGGGAGAAGAAAACCAAACCGGAAGAAATCGCTGTGGTATCCGCTTTCGTCGTTCACGCCAACCTGAAATCCGCTCAGGCTCGGCTCCGACGTTGGTTTCGGTGTGCGTTTCGGCATTGGTGTCGGCGTTGGCGTTGGCGCGACGGTCGGCGCAATGGTCGGCGTCGGCGTCGGGGTCAAGACATACCGCATCATGCCCATGCAGCCGGTTAATGCCAACATAAGCGCAAGAAGTACGGGCAGAATCAACATTGTGAATCGCGATGGTTTTTGCATGGTTCCTATTCTCTCCTCTCATCAAAGCCAAGCAACGGTCATTGGGCTTGCGCATCGTGGCTCACGAAATAATACCCTTTCAGCAGGGTATCGATCGAGTCATCGTTCACGCCGCTTAGCTTGATCAGCGCAAATATCGGTCCCTGCTTGATGGCAAGCAGAGCACCCCTGCAACCATATCCGCCGACAATGTCATCATAACGATAAATCGGATGCTC
This sequence comes from Clostridiaceae bacterium, assembly GCA_039683525.1. Classification (GTDB taxonomy): domain Bacteria; phylum Bacillota; class Clostridia; order Christensenellales; family CAG-138; genus UBA7703. Next base: position 735 of record JBDKRF010000397.1, on the reverse strand, counting down.
GACTCCAAGCAACTCTACAACATCCAGATGAAGATCCTTTATGTCATCCTGTTGGTCTTGGTTCGCATCATTGAGCCAGTCCAAACAGTCATTCAATACGCTGACCTCCATCGGTGGCAGATCCGGCTGGTTGGTGTAATTTTTCGTATAGATCGTTATGCTCTCTCCATTTTCACCGTTCCCCGCAAAGTATTCGTAAAGAGAGTTTCCATTTTCTAATTGATCGACGAGTTCCTGATCATACGCCTCCGAATCACTCTCTTTGGTCTTGATTTCGTTCAGACCGTCAAGATCGCTCTTCAAATAATACAACCATCCCTCCGGCATGCGAATCCCGAATCCGAAAAACGCACTGGAATACCCGGTTTCATCGACGACTCCCGGCGTGTAAGTCTCGAGGCTTGGAACAAACTGCGTCGGCGATGGCTTTGGTCCCGCAAACACGCCGCATGCCACCTGCGTCAGCATCAGCACCTGCGCAAGAATCAGAGAAAGGAACGTGATACTGTAATTCTGAATCCGTTTGATCTTCATTTTCGTACACCGCCTATTGCACGGGTTTATGGACAAGAGTAATCATTTCCTTTGCATGTTTGGTCACCATGCTGCTAAACAGGATCGTCATCACATAGTTGTCCCGTTTCATCATCACCATAGCACAATCCCAAACAACCCCGTCTCGTTCATAGCTAAAATAGAAGCAAAATTGCATACTCCCTGCTATGTCCGCGGTGA
>JBDKRF010000396.1:0-2677 GCA_039683525.1 Clostridiaceae bacterium | reverse complement strand
ATGCTTCGCGGCTTTGACGCCCAGCGAGGGATCATCCGCAATGATAAACGGGCGGATGTAAAGCGAAGTCCCCGGCGCATCCGGCACCCAGTCCTTGTCCTCATGCACGGTGGCTTTGACGGCGGAGACGAAGAGCTCCTCGTCCATCTGCGGCATGCAGATGCGCTCGTTGGTGCGGTTGAGGCGGCGGGCGTTCATCTCCGGGCGGAACAGGAGCACGCGGCCATCCGCGGTTCTGTACGCCTTCATGCCCTCAAACATCATCTGCGCATAGTGCAATACGCTCGAAGCCGGGCTGATGAGGATATCACCGTAGGGAATGACTTTCCCGTCGTGCCAGCCCTGGCCTTCGTCATAGTCCATCACAAACATGTGGTCGGTGAACTGCTTGCCAAACACCAGCTCATTGGCGTTGGGTTTGGGCTTTGGGTTCGGATTTCTCGTCACCGGAAACGTGTAACTCATCTCATGTCTCCTCATTTGTTCTCATATTTACTGCCTGTCGCCTGTTTGGTTGATCGGACCATACAGCGCTGGCCTGCGGTCTAAGATTTTTATTTAGTTTGTAATCACAAACTAAAATAGAGTTCGGGCCTGCGGTCTAAAAATACTGGTAATTCCTTGCGGACTTTCTCTTGCGTCGCAAGATCGATTGTAGCATAGATCGTTTTCTCACCATGCCGAGCATGGGCGAGAGCTTTCCCCAGCGGATCGACGATTGCGCTGCTGCCGCCAAAGCGTGTGCCAAACGCGCTGCCGCAGCCGTTGCAGAGTGCAACATACTGCTGGTTTTCAATCGCCCGTGCGTCGAGTAACGCCCGCATTTGCTTTGTCCGCTGTATTGGCCATTCGGCGGGAATGAACAGCACCCTAGCGCCGGACAGCGCCAGCGCGCGGGCAAGCTCCGGAAAGCGTAAATCGTAGCAGATCATCACGCCGTACGCGACGCCATCCAGCGGAAACGTAACGAATCTGTCCCCTGCCGCATATGCTTCCCCTTCGCCGGAAGGCGAGAACAGATGCGTCTTGTCGTATTCCGCGATGCAGTCTCCCGCGCGGTCGAAGACATAGGCGGTGTTATACAGCGCGTCGCCCTTTTTCGCGAGCACGCTGCCCGCAACGATGTTGACGCCGAGTTCCTTTGCGAGAGATCCGCAGAGCACCTTTGTGCGCGCGCCGTCCCCGTCCGCAAGCGCGGCATCCATCTTTCCCGGCGCAAAGCCCGTGTTCCAGAGCTCCGGAAGCAGGATGACATCCGGCTTACTCTTTGCGGCCTTACGGATCAAATGTTCCGTGCGCGCGTAGTTTTCTTCCGGCTTGGCGGCGCGAACGTTCATCTGAATACAGCAAATCTTCACGCGCCGTCCCTCCTTCTTTCACGCTCGCACAAATGTATTCCCGTGTTTCTTTCCTACATCATAGCACGGTTTCGTATGTGCAAAAACACCCGTCGCAAGATATCATCTTGAGACGGGTGATCGGAATCGATCTTTTCCCGCGGTACCACTCAAATTGCGCAGCATGTGCGCCACTTAGCAGGCTCTAGCAAGCCCTCGGCCTTGACGCGGCGTCCACGGAAAACCCTACTCGGAGGCGATCCATTCGCCCGTTTCAAATTTTCAGCTCGGAAGGGATGGGATTTTGAACCTGCACACCGCCGGGTTTCCACCCTCTCCAGCTCTCTAAACGCTGCCTGTTCATCCGTCTTCGTCACAGCTATTATATATGATTTTTCTGCATAATATCAGCAATGATGCCGTTTGTCAATGGATTTTTATACCGCATACAATACAATCTGTAAATGGCTTTGTTTTGCAACACAGCTTGCTTTCCCGTCAATTAGACCGCTCTGAGTGGGTGCCGGGGCATCTTTGAAGTGGCATCTTCGCACCGCGCCGCATGCTCCCGACCCAGCATCAGAGCGCGCATGTTTGCTTCGATCAGGTGTTTTTTATGCGCCGGAACGACCTGTGAAAGCACTTGGGAGCACATCGCCCACGTCATTGGCAGACAGTCTTCCAGAAACGCACCGAGCAAAATCATGTTGCCGAGTCCGTCAAGCCCCGCGTCCGAGGCAAGGCGCGTCGCGTTGATCGCGCGATACCGCACATCCTTCCGCGCGGGCTGTTCGTGAATCAGTGAGGCATCGTAGATGATTTCGCCGCCCGCGCATACACTCCCCTGATACGCCAGAAACGAGGGCAGATTCATGGCGATCAACACATCCGGCTCGGATACGATGGGTGAGCCAATCGGTTCCCCGCTCACAATCACAGAGCAGTTCGCCGTGCCACCGCGCATCTCCGGCCCGTACGAGGGCAGCCAGGAGACTTGCTTTTCACGTATCACGCCGGCATAGGCGATCCATTTTCCGAGAAAGAGCACCCCCTGACCTCCGAATCCCGCGATCAGGATCTTCTGCGTGGTCTTTTGTTCCGTCATGCTTCGTTTGCCTCCTTTGCGCTTTTGTCTTTGAAAACGCCCAGCGGATAGTAGGGAATCATCGCGCTGTCGATCCATCTAAGCGCGTCCTTGGGCGACATGCCCCAGTTCGTCGGGCAGGCGGAGAGCACCTCGACCAGCGAGAAGCCTCTGCCTTCAACCTGATTGCGAAACGCCTTCTCGATGGCTTTTTTTGCCGAGATCACGTTTTTCACCGAGTTTGCCGAAACACGGG
>JBDKRF010000395.1:0-5866 GCA_039683525.1 Clostridiaceae bacterium | reverse complement strand
GCAACGAAATTGCCGCGGGCTTTTGATTGCATTCTTTCTTAATTACAGGCGAGAGCGCTCCATCGACCAGCGTTATGCTTTGAGCTCCTGCTGCTCTGCCTCCGGTTCCGGTTTGACCGCATAGACGACGAATCCAGCCGCGATCATAAACCAGACCCACGAGACGTTGAGCGCCTGATAGGCAAACAGGAAATCCTCCATCATGCCCTCCGCAAATGTAAAGAGCAGAACGGCGGGCAACAGCCGCATCGCGAGCGACGCCTCACGATACCGCGCGCCAAACGAGAGCTTGACCGCGGCTACGGCAACCAGTGCGAGGAACACCAGCGTCAGCAACAGCCCAACCACACCGAAGGAGACCAGAACGGCGACAAGAGAGTTGTGAAACAATCCGATTGGCGAATTGACTGGGAAATACGGTGCCATCACTTCGGAAGCAGCGGCAGGACCGGTGCCGAACGCGAGAATCTTCGGGTTTTGCAGGAGCCCTTTCCAGACGCCAAGCCAGATATCTGTGCGCCCATTGAAGCTGTCAGCGTCAGACAAATCTCGATCGACAACCTCGTTTGCCGTGCTTACGGTATCCGCGGGCTGCGCGGTCGGTGCCGGAGCCTGCACGCTTTCCGCGGGCTGCGCGGATGGGGTCACGGCGAGCGCGTCCTGCTGCACCTGCACCGCTTCGATGCGGGCGAGGTATGTGTTATTCGCGCGGCCCACCAACTCGGCGCCCTTATAGATCACCACAATCGAGATACAGGCGGCAACCACACCGATCAACACCCGTAGCACTGCGCGGGTTTTCTTGCGCAGGACCTCCTGCAGCACCAGATACACCTCAAAGCCAATCGCAATTCCGGCGCCGATAATCCCGGTTCGGCTGACCGTGAGTGCCAGCGGAACAAAGCACAGAATCCCAAGCAGTATCCAGAGCACTTTTTGCCAGCTTTTCTTGGTCTGCGCCAGCAAATACCCGACCAGTATGATGGCAAGCGCCTGCGCGGGTGCGCTGCGGTTCGGATGGTTGTCAATCCTCAGCCTGCCTTCATCAAAGAAAATCCCTTCTGAAAAGGATGGAAGCTTCACGGAAAACCATTTCGTATAGACGGAAAGTAAGCTCACGATGCTCAGGAATGACACCGCAAGCACCGTGGCAACCGCCAGCGCCGTCATTACGCGCGCCGCCGTCTTTTTATCGAACGCATACGGCAGCGAGAAGCAGAGGAACAACACCGTGCAGATGCAAGTAAACCACGGATAGGCTGCGACCAGATGCGCGCGCGAACGGTTGAGCACCACCGTCAGGCACATCCAACCAAGGTAGGCCAGCAGAAAGCGAATCTCCCAATGTTTGGTAAAGCGAAGGCTGAAGTAGAGCTGGGATAACAGAACCAACGACACCGGATAAAACCAATATGCGAGCAGCGTGTCGTGATCGATCGGCATGATGTTAAACAGGATCTCTGTGACGACGCAACCGATCAGGGACAGCACCGCTAGAAAGCGCCAGGAAAACACCTGTCCTTCCTTATATGGCAGCCATTGGATCGATCTGCTCTTGTCATTGTGGTTCATAGATACCTCATCTATCCTCGTTGTTCCGGTTACGATTGGACGCGCTTGCTGATTTTCTCAATCACGTCTGCATCCACCGAATCGTCAAACTTTCGCGCAAAGAGCATACCGCTCTCCATCAGCATATCGTAGTCCGCGCTTTTCAGCGTGCGCGGGGAAGATCCGCCGCCGGACCAGTCCACATATCGCATGGTTGCCGCCATCTCGTCGTCCCAGCCCATATAGGCGCGCTGCTCCATAAACGGAGAGTTTGCTACCAGCGTTTGCAGCCAGATCTCATCTGCGCAGGAGGAATGGCGGTAATACGCGCGGTAGCGCGGCATCTGCTCCACGACATAGCGTGCCAGCGCATGCGTGATGGAGAACCACACGCCGCCTTTTTGGAACATCACCGGTGCGCGCTTGATCCGGTTGACGCCGACGATTCTCTGTAATGAGACAGACAGCGGCGCAAGCCTTCGATTGAATTTTTTCAGGAGCGGGTTCACCGGCTGCTGCCAGTGCCAGCGGCCGATTCTGCCCTCGATGATATAGGGCTTTGCCGTCTCCCGCTCAAAGGAGACAAACTCGAGACCCGGATGCGCGTCAAAATACGCGCGAACTTCGCTCTGCGTCTTGAGCGGCAGGTCGACCCCGGAGAGCAGGTGATAAAACGCATGCTCCTCCTCGCTCGCGAGGCAGATGAGCGACAAGATCGCGTCGATGAACACCTCGCTGCCCCAGCGCGCGTCCATCCGCGGCACAAACGAGACCCGGCTATGTGGCGCTGCCGCACGCAACTCCTCCTCGGCAAATCCCTGTGCTTTTTTGTCGATATGGAGGTAAAGATCGTTCTCAGGATCGTCCAGCAAATGGAGCAAATTGATCAACTGCGCTTTCTTGCTGTGCGCCGTGATCAGATACGCATACCGCAGGCGCTTCTCTTCTTCCATCTGCTTCTCCTTTCGAACCAGTCGTGCTAATGAGCGAATGATATTGTCTTAGTTGCCCTTCACCCAGTCCTGCGAAACGAGCCCTTGCAGTTGATAGGGATCGTTTTCGGTCGGCACCAGCTCGGAGTAGCCCCAGAGCAGCTGATCCGGCACGGAGCGATAGTGGTTCTCTGCGCGCTTGTTGATGTATTCGCCCATGAACACCAGCGTTGCGGACGCGCCGCCATCGAGGTTGTAGGCCATCACGCATCCCTCGTCGAGGAACAGTTTTGCGTAATCGGAGAGCAGCAAACCATGGCTGTAATGCGGCAGGCGACCATCGACCACGATCGCGACAAAGTGCCCCGGCTCGACGAGGCCGAGACCTGCGCGCGGGTTGATGCGGCCAACACGATCCTCGTCGACTTTTTCGCACAATTTGCCGTTGAGGATCAGCGGCGGACCAAAGGCAAACGTGTCCTGCGTACCCGCATCGATCTCATTGAGCATGGCGTTGTCCTTGATGTTGTAGATGCGCATGGAGAAATCCTCCGTCAACGCCATCACGGAAGCCTGCGTCATCGCGCGGAAGATCCGCCCGTCGCGCACCATCATGCCACGGTTATAGTCGGAGTGCAGCAGGTTATCGCCCGTCATACCCAGCACGGCGCGATAGCGGCGCGCCATCACGCAGGCGTCCTCCGTGTCTCTGCCGTTGAGTCGTGCGGAGCCAAAGCCGGAGCGGTAGGAGTTCACGTCCCGTTCGTAGATATGCGCAACATAATACGCCAGCGGCGGATCGGTCTTTTCGTAGCGCTGAATCTCGATGGCGAGCGTATCGCTTCGATACTCGTAAATTCCGTTTTTTTCATCAAAGACGACGACCTCTTCGGGGTCGCTTGCCTTACGAAAATGCGAGGCAAACGAATCCTCTTCCAGCGCCGGATCGGGCGTCGCGGTCGCGCTCGGCGCGGGCAGCGTCGCGGTCGGCGAAGGCGTTGGTACTGGCGTTGCTTCGAGCGGTGCCTGCGTCTTTGTGGTTCGATACAGCAGCCCTGCGCCCGCGAGCAGGAGCAACACGCCCGCCACGAAACACAGCACGATGAGCCAGCGTTTCTTCTCTTCTCCGCCGCGCTTGTTGATTACGAAGCCCGCGATGATACCGATCAAGCCCAGGAGCGCCAGCCCCGCGCTCAGATAAAGCATATAGGGAGGTTGCGAGATCGCCGCAGGTACCTGCGATGGTTCCTGCGCCTGCTGACCTGCTTGCGTTGTTGCGGTCGCTTCCGGCGCGGGCGTATCGCTCGGCGTGGGCGTCGCGGCGGCTTCCGGCGATGCTGCCGATGCTTTCAGCGATGAAAGCAGGGCAAAGAGGTCGCTTGCGCTCTGCTCCTGCGATACCACCGTGCCTACGGGATAGGTCTGCACAAAGAACGGCGTGTCCGTCACGCTCGCACGGTACACCTGATAGGTGGTATAGCGGTCAAAGGCCGCCTGCGCCAGCGAACCCGCGCTCTCGCCGCCAAATGCGGCAATCGGCGCCTTCGTATCGTAGATCGCGTTTGTTCCCTGCGTCAGGTGCTGATAGATCGCGCGCGCCTGCCACACGCCATACGCTTTTTCGCTGACGTATTCCTTGGTTGCGTCCGCGGCCAAGTCAGCAGCAAGCAGTACGTGCATTGCGGTCAGCGCGTGCATTCCTTCGCTGTCCTCGCCGGCGGCGTCGTGCGTAACGATCGTATCCGGCTGATAGCGGCGGATGAGTTGAATGAGCCAGTTGTTGAGTTCCGTTTTATCGATATAGGTATAGAGCTTTTTGAGCTCGATTGCGCTTGGGTAATAGGGAAAGCTACCGAAGATCGGCTGCGTGCGGGAGCCGAGCGCATACATCGACTCAATTGTCTGCTGCTGCATCTGCCTGTTCTCGCTGGAAAGACACACCAGCGCGGCATCGCCACCGCACAGATACGGCAAGAGGCTGCCGAAATAGTAGGATTCATCCACCGTGTGCGCGAGGATGAGCATCACCTTGGGCTGCGTCGCCTGCGCGGACATGACGCAGAGCGCGTCCGGCGCGGTCTCGGTGTCATACACGCGCACCTCGGCGATGGCAAATTTCGCCTCCGAAGAAACGCGAACGCTTGCGCAGTTCGCCGGAAGCGGGTAGTAATCGTTCAACAGGTCGGGGTTTGCGCTGACGCTTTGAAGCGCCGTTCCCGAAGCATCAAGCGCCTCGATCAGAGCGGCCTGTGGTGCGTCGTACCAACCGATATAGAGACCCTTGGCTCCGCTTGCCATCGCGATTTCGAGGGACTCGCCCGCGTCAAACGAGATGCGGGAGTTATAGTAGTCGTCCGTCAACCGCGGCTCAAACGCGCTCGACCGCTCCGGCAGTGTAAAGGTGCAGCTTGCGGTCAGATCGCTTGCTTCCGCGCTACCCTCTGCGCGCGCTGCGGAGACCTGCGGCAAAAGCATCGCGCTTAACAGAAAAAAAGCGGCTGCGCTCCTGATAAATTTAGAATCGTAGACGCTCTTTAAATGCATGTGTTGTTTCTCCTTTGCGTCGCAAACAGTTTTGCGGCGAGATGATTCAGATTTCGCTTCGCGCGCGTATACGCGCGAAATCCACAGTTCATGGTTTCAAGCGATAGGTAACATAACTTCCTACCGCATCGCAGGAAACAGCAGTGATCCATTGCTCGAATATTATGATGCGGCTTGCGTCGCCGCGGGGGTTTCCTGCGGCAGGGTCGGTCTTCCGCCCGTCTCCAGCAGATTGATCGTGATCACGATCGACAGCGCGAGAAACAGCGCGTTGAATATGATCCATTTCTTCCATTGATTCGTCTTGCGTTTCATCTTTTCATCCTCGGTATTATGATAGTGACAAGCACTGGAAAAGTCAAATCCACAGGCGTATTTTTTCGCGTATCCGTCCATCCTAAGCGGCGAGCTGATGCTGTCAAACCGTAATTTTTATGTGAACTGTTGGCGTAAAGCATGCATATTACCGCTATTTTATAGTATGATAGCAAAGATCGATTGGTTTCCATCGATCTTGCTTCCGATCGTCTCGATCTCTTTCGGGTTTTTCTCCGCGAGGCGAAAAATCTCTTCCGATGGTCGCGTGATCGGTTGATTCTATGCTTGAGGACATCAAACCATCATGAACAGAATCATCCCCCTATTGATGGCGGCGCTGATGCTGCTGCCCGCATCCAAACCAGTCAGCAGCGATCCGCCGGATGTGGAAATCGCTGCTCCGTACTATATCGTCGTAGATGCGGATAACCCCTCCATCGTGTTTTCTGAGCGGGATCCGGACGAGCAATGCATCCCCGCAAGTACGATGAAGATCATGACCTGCATCCTCGCGCTGGAAA
>JBDKRF010000394.1:0-6382 GCA_039683525.1 Clostridiaceae bacterium | reverse complement strand
GTCTGTCGCATATGCGCTATTAAGAAAGCCCTTAAAAGATAATCTTGCGTATATTGAATGGCTCTTTATTGATCATAGAGATATGATCGATAAACTACTATACAATGATCCACAATCCTTAAAGTATGATATCGCTGAAGTAAAATTACGAACTGAAAGCATATATGGGTCAACTGGATTAGAGCCTTTCTTTAACTTTCGTTACAGTAGAGATGACGTAAACTCACTTGAACATGTTTGGAATAATGCAAATCACATTATAACAACTCGCCCAGATTACTCGAAAACAAAGCAGGAATCATTAAATTTCATTTTTGTTACTGGTGATTTACTTGAGGATTTCACTTCCTACTATTACTCCATGGTTCCTGACCTACTAGCTTATGCAACCGATTTGATTTGCCTTATCTTTGAAACTCTAGTTGACCTTAATGAACAAACAATACGTGCGAATTATATAATCCGCGCCTTGAGACATGCGCGAGCGATTAGTGACGAATGCTTTAAAGAAATGTCGAACAACTTTCGCAAAATCAAAGCAGGAATTAATTGCCCACGGTGCAAAAAGCACATTCCCTTGAACAACAAAAATACCATATCCTTGATTGATAAACAGTTTAAATGCAACTGCGGTTACATTTTACGAACAGGATTCTACATGTTTGATTGGGAACCCACAGATGTGGACAGATAATGCTCTATCTGATTTTGTCAATGTTCGTCAACCATATTCTTATTTATGGTTGACATTCCCCTTCCCCTCCCTTATACTACCCCCTAAGGAGATTCTCCATGACCGTACAAGACCACCTTCGCACCTTGCTCGAATCCAACAAGAGCGTCTTCCTCTCCGGTGAGGAAATCGCCCGCCGCCTCGGCGTGAGCCGAAACGCGGTCTGGAAGGCGATCAAAGCCCTCCAAGCCGACGGCTACCCCATTCAGGCGGTGCCGAACCGAGGCTACTGCCTCGCTGCTTCCAGCGACGTGCTCTCCGAAAGCGGCATCCGGCAATATCTCACCGGCGAAGCGCAGGAGCTTTCGCTCCACGTTTACGACTCTGTGGACTCGACCAACCTCGTCCTTCGAAAGCTCGCTGGCGAAGGCTCAGCGGAAGGCACCGTCGTCATCGCAGCCGAGCAGACCGGAGGCCGCGGGCGCAAAGGACGCAGTTTCTATTCCCCGCAGGGCACGGGCGTCTACATCTCCCTCCTGCTCAAGCCCAAGATCGCGCCGGGCGACGCAACCCTCATCACCACCACGGCGGCGGTTGCCGTCTGTGAAGCGGTGGAGGCGCTCAGCGGTGAACCCGCCGGGATCAAATGGGTCAACGACGTGTTCCTGCGCGGCAAAAAGGTCTGCGGCATCCTCACGGAAGGCTCGTTTGACATGGAGAGCGGGCAGTTTGAGTACGCAATCCTCGGCACGGGCATCAATGTCTTCGAGCCGGACGGCGGCTTTCCGGCGGAGATTCGCGAGATCGCGGGCAGCGTGCTAACGAGCCCCGCACCGGATGCGAAGAACCGCGTCATCGCGGAATACCTCAATCGCTTTCTGCCGCTGTACCACGCGCTCGGAAGCCCGAGCACCAACGCGGAATACCGCAAACGCAGTTTTGTGCTTGGTCGGATGGTCAACGTCATCAGCGGAACTGGTACCACCCCCGCCCACGCAATCGACGTGGACGAGCGCTGTCGCCTGATCGTCGAGTATGAAGACGGTCGCAGAGACGCGCTCTCTTCCGGCGAGATCAGCGTGAGGGTAATTTAGTTTTTTAGCAGCTGCGCTGCAGGCATAAAAAAAGAGAATTGCCTTTTTGCAGCTGCGCTGCCAGCACAAAAAAATAGAATCCAACGTTAGGAGAAACTATTTCCAATGAATCCTGTTGCCAAATCACGGACGTATAAAATGATTCTTGTTGCGCTGTTTGCGGCGCTCATCGCCGTCGGCGCGTTTATCCGCATCCCCGTTCCGCTTGTGCCGTTTACGATGCAGACGTTTTTCGTCGTGCTCGCGGGCATGATGCTGGGCAAAAAGCTCGGCGCGGCCAGCGCGCTGGTTTACCTCGCGGTGGGACTTATCGGCATTCCCGTCTTCACCCAGGGAGGCGGCATCGGCTACGTACTCAAGCCCTCGTTCGGGTACCTGATCGGCTTTATCGTCGCCGCGTTCATCACAGGCGCGATCGTACGCAAGGTGGAGAACCCCAGCTTCTGGCGGCTGCTATTCGCCTCGCTCGCGGGTCTTCTCGCGCTCTACGTGCTCGGCACGGGATACTTCTACTTCCTGAGCAACTATTATCTGGGCAAGCAGGTCTCCGTCTGGACTGCGGTGTTGTATTGCTTCCTCGTATTCGTGCCGGGCGATCTTGCTAAAAGCATCGTCGCCGCGCTGATCGCGAAGCGTATGATTCCGGTTTTAAAGAAGAATAATCTGTCCTGAGAAAAATCGCAATACAAAAGCCGGAGCGTTTGCTCCGGCTTTTTAAGTTGAAAGCGATTCTTGCTTTTCTCTGCTGTGCCTAAATTCGCTGTTTGAGCAGCTTGCGTACCCGTTTCCAGTCGGGGTAATACACATCCATCCGCTTCCAGAAGCGCTCGCCGTGCCCCGCCTCGTGTAGATGGCACAGTTCATGCGTGAGCACATACCGGAGACACTCCCCCGGACGCTCCGCAAGCCGGAGATTGAGCGTAATCATCGCGGTTTTGATGTTGCAGGTGCCCCAGCGCGTCTTCATATCACGCACCCGAAGTTCGCCTGCGCGCTTGCCGACCGTGCGCTCGATGGCGGGCAGCATCGCTCCCGCCGCCTCATACAGCTCCGCGCGATACCATGCATCCACCGTCTTTTTGCGCCCGGCTACACCCGCGTCCGGCCGGATGGTGAGCTCCAGCGTGTCTCCGCGCAGTGCGATATGCGTGCGCCCCGTGCAATCCACCACGCGCAACGTCAGGTTTTTGCCGAAATATGGCACCACATCCCCGTCGGCAAACCCGCGCGGAACGATCCGCGCCTGCTTTTCGAGTTGCTGCTCGATCCAGTCCGTGCGGCTGAGCACAAAGCGGGAGATCTCGGCGTCCGTGGTGCGCTGGGGCGTATTGACGCAAATCCCCTCCTGCGGCAAAACGCGCAGATAAAGGTTCTTGATTCTCTTTCTCGTCACGTGCACCGTGTACGCGCCGATGGTCAGGGCGGTCATTTTTGCCATGCAATCCTCTTGTTTCAGCAGCGCTCGCGATCGAATCGATCCGACTACAGTTGTTTTGATTCTAACACCCGCGTGCAAACCGCGTCAATCGCGCGCCTCCTCGCGTGCGGCCTGCTCCACCGCGGCGTCTGTCGCCTCGCGAATACCAAACAAGCCGACGACGCCCGCCTCCATCGCCGCGTACAGCACGATTTCGAAGATATCTTCACGCCATTTGTAGAGCGTGGATTCCGAAACGCTCATCTCCACGCTCAGGCGCACCATGCGCGCGCGCATGGGTTGGCTTCGCGGCAGAGGCGCCTCCAATCCAAACAGGCGGCACATATACCGTTCTTTGACGGGGTTTTGCACGCGCAGATATAGGCGGGCCGAGTCGATGGCACGCATCCATGCGAGCATGGTTCCTCCCTCGGCCCGGATCGCGTTGCTGCGATAAACGCGGGAATGGTTTCGGCGGTAATTCAAGAGTTGACGCTTGGCCTCCGCGCGAAGCTGCGGAATCGAGATCGCTTTCATGTTTTCCTCCTGTGTTCGCATTATGCGAACGTTTGTACGTATATTGTACACCATAACCAGTGGTGGTGTGGAGTATTTATTTGCACAAACTTGAGTTTTTTTAAACATCCTGATCCGATATTCATCGATATTTGTCGTATTTTGTCGTTTCCCCTGTTGCTGCGGCCTTGAGAGTGATCCGTTTTATCATATCGACCCAAAATGTTGCAATCCGTTCACGTGCGCGGGAGCAGCGTATCGTTGCCACCCGCAGCAAGTCGTGTTATCATAATAAAAGTGAATTTATGTGCTGTCCGCGCGGGAGAATACTCCACGGTTGCGCTGTATGATACAGGGGTTTTATGTTAGAGTTTTCAAAGATAACGATTCAAAACGCACGCGAGTTGAAGCCATATTTGGATGTTCAGCCCTACCGCAGCTGTGACTATACGCTCGGCGCCGTGTTCCAGTGGCGCGCGTATTTTCGCTCTGCTTATGCCATCGTCGCCGACATGCTGGTCATGCTGGCAACCTACCCCGGCGAGGGAGTCTGCTTTGTCTATCCCGTTGGCAGCGGCGACATCAACGCTGCGCTGGACGCGATTGAAGCGCACGCGAAAGAGAGCGGTATGCCGCTTCGCTTTTGCGCCGTGCCAAAGGAAGCGCTGGAGCAGCTTTGCGCGCGTTACGGTGCGCGCGCTGTCGTCTCGACCCACCGTGACTGGGCGGATTACGTGTACAACGCAAGCGACCTGATCGAGTTTCCCGGCAAAAAATACCATACGCAACGCAACCACCTCAACCGCTTTTGTAAGGACAATCCTTCCGCCGTGTTCGTGCCGGTGACCGAGGAGACGCTCCCCGCCGCCATCGCGTTTCTCGACGAGTACGAGCAACACGCGCCGCTCGATAAGGTCATCGAAGCCGAGGAGATGAAGCGCGCAAAAGAGCTTCTTGCGGATTCACTCGTGCTGGGGCAAAAGGCAGGTTATATCGACGTTGCGGGCACCATCGTCGCTCTCTCGGTCGGCGAGGTCGTGGGCGACACGCTGCACTGCCACGTGGAGAAGGCGCGCGTGGACTACGCGGGCAGCTATCAGGCGATCGTATCCTGGTTTGCCAAATACGCGGTCGAGAAAGACACATGCTTCATCAATCGCGAGGATGACTCCGGCGAGGAAAAGCTGCGCTATTCCAAGCAGGCATACCGCCCGATCTGCATGATCGATAAATATTGGGTCACGATCGAATCGTAACTCTCGTGGCGTCGGCATCTGCCGGAAGCCACACAAAACGCATCTAAAACAATTATGAGTATGGGGGGAACCAACGATGAAACTGGCTAGAGATTATCGGGAGTCCGGGTGGAATATTCTGCGCGGACGTTATTGGTGGGCGGTGCTCGCGGGGCTCATCGCGTCGATCCTTGGCGGATTTAGTTCCGTCGGTTCGGTCAATTTCAACTTTGGCTTTGACACCAATGATGTCGCCCATTATGTACAAGAGTCTACCAACGGTCGGCTCGACTTGTCGCAAATCTACGCAATCCTGCGCCCGTTTGCGGGTGTTGTCGCTGCCCTTGGCGGACTGGTTTTCATCTACGGTATTGCAATGTTCATCGTCGGCAGCGCGGTGGAGTTGGGCTACAACAAGTTCAATATCTCGATGTATGAGAGTTCCAGTGCCCCGAAGATTGAGACGATCTTTTCGCGCTTCTCCAATTTAGGAAACGCGCTGTTGCTGCGTTTGTTAATGACTGTTAAAATCCTGCTCTGGACGCTGCTGTTGATCATACCCGGCATCGTTGCGGCGTATCGCTACAGCATGGCGCCTTTCATCATGGCGGAAAACCCTGACCTCTCCGCTACGGAATCCGTCGAGAGGTCCAAGCAACTGATGGCGGGCAATAAGTGGCGGCTCTTCTGCCTGCAGTTTAGTTTCATCGGCTGGTTGCTGCTTGCGGCGCTCACGGGCGGTATCGGCGGCGTGTTCCTCCGCCCTTACATGAAGGCCGCAACAACCGCATTCTACCTCGACCTCACCGGCAGACAGCCGGGTTCAGCATACTATACCGCGCCTAGCGCGCCGGGTAGCCCCGTCACTCCTGTTGCGCCAACGAAGCCGACGCTTGCCGAAGGTGAGTCCAGCTCCAGAGAATTTATCTAAACGAAACGCATTCGAATACACAAAAGAGACGCTCGTAAGAGCGTCTCTTTGATTATGAATCAATAATTGGTTTACTCGGCCTCTTCCGATGCCTTCGGAGCGACGGCAGCCGTCTCCGTCTGTTCGGGTTTCTCCTCGGGTTTCAGCTCTTCGATCACAACCGCGGACGGCAGCATCTTTTCATATAGCGCAAGGTACGCCTTCGCGGGCTTTGCCCAATCGAATCTGTCCGCCATGCCGCGCAGCATCATCCGCTGCCACATCTCCTGATCCTCGTTCCAATACTTCACCGCGCGCTCGATGGTAAAGAGCATCTCATGCGCGTTGTAGTTGGCAAACGAGAATCCGTTACCCTCGTCAGTAAACTGATTATACGGCACGATGGTATCCCTAAGCCCTCCCGTTTCGCGCACGATGGGCACGCAGCCGTATCGCAATGCAATCATCTGGCTCAGGCCGCAGGGTTCAAACTGAGACGGCATCAGGAAGAGATCCGAGCCCGCATAGACGCGGTGC
>JBDKRF010000393.1:0-10591 GCA_039683525.1 Clostridiaceae bacterium | reverse complement strand
ATATGCCGGATATCATGGTCGCAACGCGGCACACCAACAGTCCCGTCAAAGCCGGGGATAAGCTTGGTGGCACGCGGATTATCCCGCTCTTGATCGACCGCCGCAGAATCGAGGAAGCGCAGGCGCTGGTCGGCAGCGAGCCGCTGATGAAGCTGACCCCGTTTCGAAAGAACCTCAAGGCGGGCATCGTCGTCACCGGAAACGAAGTATTCCACGGTAGAATCACCGATAAATTCACCCCCGTCGTCGAGCGAAAGCTCGCGGCCTTCGGGGTTTCGCTCAGCGAGCGTCGCGTGAGCGACGACAGCGTGGAGCATATCATCTCCGCAATCCACGAGGTGCGCGCTTGCGGCGTGGATATCGTGCTTTGCACGGGCGGCATGAGCGTCGATCCCGACGACCGCACGCCCGCCGCCATCCGCGACAGCGGGGCTGATATCGTAACGTACGGTGCTCCGGTGCTGCCGGGAGCTATGTTTCTACTGGGTTACTACGACGACGGCACACCCGTGATGGGCCTGCCGGGATGCGTGATGTATGCGCGTGCGTCGATCTTCGATATCGTTTTACCCCGCGTGGTAGCGGGCATGCGCGTTTCGCGCAAGGATTTGACGCGGTTGGGCAACGGCGGGCTGTGCTTGCAGTGCGACGTTTGCACCTATCCCAACTGCGGGTTCGGCAAGGAGTAACGGGGCGTTTTTGATCCGTTCTTCATGCGCGAACGATTCGTTTTGTGGATTACGCGGGTGTCCGGCCGGCTCCGCGTACCAGATAAATGATGAATCGAGAGGAATTTGAAACATGAAGAAATGGATTGCCCTGTTGAGCGCCATCGTGATGATGGTGACGCTCGGCGCGTGCGCCGCGGCCACCGCGCCCGCCGCAACCGAAGCACCCACCGCAACAGCGACCGAGGCCGTGACCGAGGCGCCTGTCGCAACACCCGAACCCACCAAAGCTCCGCTGGAAGCAGCAGAAGTGCAGCTCTTCATCGCGGCGAGTCTGGAAGGCGCGTTTAAGGAGATCATCCCGCTGTACAACGCGACCCAGCCGAACGTGAAGATCACCTACAATGCGGATAGCTCCGGCACGCTGCTCACGCAGGTGCAGGAAGGCTTTGCCTGTGATATCTTCTTCTCCGCGGCAACGAGCCAGGTGAAGACGCTGGAAGAGAAGGGCTACATGATCGCGGGTTCCCGCGTCGACCTGCTTGCCAACAAGCTCGCGCTGATCACCCTCAAGGGCAGCGGCACGGCGGTGACCGGCTTTGCGGATCTGGCGAAAGCCAAGAGCATCGCTCTGGCGGACGGCAGCGTCCCCGCGGGCAAATATACGCGCCAGCTCCTGATCAAACTCGGCGTGCTGGATGGCTCGAAAGAAGCGATGGATTACACGACGGCGGATGTCTCCAAGGCGCTCGGCGGCGTGGAGATCAACGAGTGCGGCAATGTCAGCAAGGTCAAGGAAGCAGTCAAAGAAGGCTCCAACGAAGTCGGCACCGTGTATTATTCCGATGCTTACTCGGTCAAGGACGACGTGGACATCCTCGAAGTGGCGGACACCTCGCTCACCGGCGACATCATCTACCCCGTTTGCCGCGTGAACAACGCGCAGGCAACGGCTGCCGAAACCGCTGCCGCAGACGACTTTATCGCCTTTCTTCAGACGGACGCGGTGAAGGCCATCTTTGAGAAGTACATGTTCATCATCAACAAATAATCACTCAGTAATTGAGTGATTACGATAAGCAATCCAAAGCGCCCGCCGTCCGATCTTTTGGCGGCGGGTGTTTTCCATCCTTCGATTTATTTTTCTATGCCGATTTATTTATGCTAAGATAAAACTGTTTCTAAGTTCCAATAAGACCCGACAAGATCCGATAAGTCCCACAAGACCTAATAAGACTCAATAAGACCCGATCAGATCCGAAAGGAGGCAGATCATGCAGGAGATTTGGGAGATCCTCAAAACCCTTGATTACAGCCCACTCTGGATTTCGCTCAAGACAGGGCTTGTCGCAACCGTGATCTGCTTCTTTCTCGGCGTTTGGACGGCGCGGAGTGTGATGCACATGGGCAAGCGCGCAAAGGCGTTTGTCGACGGGTTTTTGACGCTGCCGATGGTGCTGCCGCCGACGGTTGCGGGCTTCTTCCTGCTATTGATCTTCAGCCTCCGCCGCCCGATCGGGACGTTTCTATATCAGGAGCTCTCCATCAAGGTGGTGCAGACGTGGCTTGGCTGCATCCTTGCCGCGAGCGTAATCGCCTTTCCGCTGATGTATCGAAACGCGCGAGCCGCCTTTGAGCAGGTGGATATCGAACTCATCTACGCGGGGCGCACGCTTGGCATGAGCGAACGCAAGATCTTTTGGCGCGTGGTGTTGCCCTCGGCGGGGCCGGGCGTGGTCAGCGGAACGATTCTCACCTTTGCCCGCGCGCTCGGCGAATACGGAGCGACCAGCATGCTCGCCGGAAACATAGCGGGTAAGACCGGAACGATCTCCCAGCGCATCGCGATGGTGATTCAAAACGGGGATTATCTCACCGCGGGGCTCTGGGTTGCGATTATATTGCTGATTTCTTTCGCCATCGTAGTGATGATGAACCTCTTTGCCGACGCGAACCTGAAGAATATCAAAAAGTGGTGACGAAGCCGCTTTTCTAATCAAAGCCGCTTTTTGAGCGAAACACAATCAACCGGAACGGGAGAACGCATGTCCTTAACCGTCGACATCATCAAACGATTACAGGGGTTCACGCTGAACGTCTCCTTCACGGCGGAGGCGGGTGTGACCGCGCTCCTCGGTGCCAGCGGCAGCGGAAAAAGCATGACCCTGCGCTGCATCGCGGGTGTGGAAAAGCCGGATGAGGGCAGTATCGTGCTGGACGGTCGCGTGCTTTACGACTCCAAAGCAAAGATCGACCTGCCGCCGCAGGAGCGCAAAGTCGGGTATCTGTTCCAACGGTACGCCCTGTTTCCCAATATGACGGTGCTGCAAAACATCGACGCGGGGCTTTCTTTCGTTCGGGATGCGCGCTTGAAAAAGAGCAAACGCGAGACCTTGATCTCCCGCTTTCATCTGGAAGGGCTGGAGGCGCGCTTGCCGCGTGAACTCTCCGGAGGCCAGATGCAGCGCGTGGCGCTCTGCCGGATGCTCGCGGCCGAACCGGAGGCAATTTTGCTCGACGAGCCGTTTGCCGCGCTGGACAGCCACCTGAGATGGCAGATGGAGGCCGAGGTCAAGCAAACGCTGGGCGAGTTTTCCGGCGTGGCGCTATTGGTGTCGCATGATCGCGGCGAGGTCTACCGCATGAGCAGCCGCGTCTGCGTGCTTAACGGCGGAGCAGCCGAGCCACTGGCGGAGACCGCGGAGCTGTTTGCGCACCCGCGCACGCTGCAATCCGCCCTGATCACCGGTTGCAAGAACTGCGCTCCTGCAAGTTTGCTTACGCAAGGTCAAATACGAGTGCCGGAGTGGAACGCGCTTCTCGCCTGCGAGAGCGAGGAGGCGAGCGGGGTGACGCATATCGGCATCCGCGCGCACGATATCGCGTACTGCGCTGAAAAAGCGGAGAACGCGCTGCTCTGTCGCGTGGTCGGCGCGGAGGACGATGTGTTTTCCCGCGTGCTTACGCTGCTGCCGCAAGGCGCCGCCGCCACGATCCGCGCGGAGATGAGCCGGGAGGCGGCGGGGGCGTTTCAGGTCGGCAGTGAGGCGTGGTTCTGCCTGCCGAAAGAGCGGGTGATGCTGCTTAGGGAAACGCACAACGGCTAGCCGGAACGGTACTAGACTGATATACTGATCTTAACCCGGTACATTGGTCGGCAGGAGGTAGATTTTTATGTTCAAGGCATCTGTCATCACAATCAGCGACAAGGGCTTTCGCGGCGAGCGCGAGGATACCGCGGGACCGCTCGCGGCAAGGCTGCTGAAAGCGGCAGGGTATGAGGTGATCACCATCTCCATCGTGCCGGACGAGCAGCCGCTGATCGAGGTGGAGCTTAGACGGCACGCGGACGAGCTCGGCGTAAGCCTGATTCTCACGAGCGGTGGAACGGGCTTTAGCAAGCGGGATGTGACGCCGGAGGCAACGCTCGCCGTCTGCGAACGGATGGCGCCAGGCATACCGGAGGCGATGCGTGCCTACTGCCTCAACATCACCAACCGCGCGATGCTATCAAGGGCGCAGGCGGGGCTGTATCACGACTCTCTGATCGTCAACCTGCCGGGAAGCCCCAAGGCGGTTCGCGAGAACCTCGAGCCGGTGCTGCCTGCACTGGAGCACGGGCTACAGATGCTGCTTGGTACAAAGAACGAGTGCGCCAGCGAGCCGAAGGCACGGGTTTGATCGAGTGCCGGGGGAGCACTACTCAACATATAACGCAAAAAAGCGAGCGCCCGTGATGGGGCGCTCGCTGTTTGTTCAGACGATGTTGATGTTTTTACATGCTTTCGGGTGCGCCCAGATACTGGGATTGGTCAAACGCCAGAATGCAGTAGAAGATGACGCTCAGGAAGATGAGGCCGACCGCAAAGCCGCCGCTCTTGCCGAACGCTTTGGCGAGTTTCACCATGGTGATGATCGCAAATACGATGTTCGCAATCGGGATCAGCAGGAACAGGAATTTCCAGCCGTTGCCCCAGGTGATCTCAAAGAGCACGTAGATATTGTAGAACGGAATGATTGCGGCCCAACCGGGTTTGCCAGCTTTCTCGAAGATCTTCCACATGGCGACGATTGCGAGAACGGCAAGTGCCAAACTCAGAAACGTCGCGCCGGGTCTTGGCTGAGAGTAATAATCAGAATAATAAGTTTCCATAGATGAGTCCCCCTTCTTATTTCGTTTCTAAGGTAACTTGAGTATACCACGTTGGTATAAAAAGAAAAGATTGAACTGTGAGTTCGTCACGATTTTACATGCCATTGATACATACAACAGGCGTATGAATAATCAACGAAAGACGGATTGACAACAACTATAAAATGAGTATGCTGAATGTGTCACATCAACATCACATCAGGAGGCAAGTCATGTCCGCTTATTCCACCAGCGCGTTGGAGATATTGCGAAATCCCGCGCTCACGCTCAAATGGTACGTCGTACCACTGCTGCTCGTCGTGATGTACATCTACAACAAAGAGATTTCCGCCAAGAATTGGAACGTCGTGCTCGGCGGTGCCGCTCTTTGGGGAATGGATCTGTTCAACGAGATCTGGAACAGCATCGTCTTTCACGCGACGGGGTTTGCGCCTGATTGGGGCACGCCGACGGGCGTTGGAAACACGGCGCTGCTACTTCTCTTCGGATACAACATCGAGATTTCGTTCATGTTCGCCATGATGGGTATTACGGTTTGCCTGACGCTGCCGAAAGACCCGAAGGCGAAGATACTCGGCATCAACAACCGCGTGTTCATGGCGGTGATCTACACCACGCTCGCGGTGTGCATCGAGTGCTTCCTCAACTACGCGGGGCTGCTGACGTGGGAATATCCGTGGTGGAGCCGCTCCTTCCCGTATCTGGTTTGGCTCATCGGCTACCTGCCGTTCTTCACGATGGCGTTTGTCGTGCACGATATGAAGAAGATGAAAAACAAGCTCATCACGCTTGGCATCATTTTCGGCGTGGATATTATATCCCTCGTCGTGTTCGGATTGATGGGATGGATGTAAAAACGAATAATCAACAAAAGGTGCCCGCGTGGGGCACCTTTTTTATGTTTCTTACAGCGAAATCCCGAAGAGATCCATCGCGTTTTGGTAGGTGGCGGTAGCCGCTTCTTCGAGTGAAATGCCGCGCACTTTGGCGAGCATTTCGAGCGTGAGGTGGATCAATAGCGGACTGTTGCGCTCTCCGCGGTGTGGTTCCGGCGTCATATAGGGGCAATCGGTCTCGATCACGAGGCGCTCCAGCGGGAGCTTCTCCGCAATCGCGCGCTGTTTGGTGGCGTTTTTAAAAGTCAGCGCGCCGCCAAACGCAATGTAGTAGCCCATGTCGATATAGCGAATCGCATCCTCATAACTGCCGGAGTAGCAGTGCAGCACCCCGCCCAGACGTCCCTTTCGCGCGGTGAGCATCGTCATCACGTCGCCGTGTGCCTCGCGGTCGTGGATGATCACGGGTTTCTTCGCGGCAATCGCAAGGTCGAGCTGGTTACTAAACGCCTCCCGCTGTGCCTCGCGCGGGGAGAAGTCGTAGTGGTAATCGAGGCCGATCTCGCCGCAAGCTACGATCTTTTTTTGCTCCAGCGCGCGCTCCACGCGCAGCAGATTGGAGTTATCCGCCTTGCTGGCGGAGTGCGGATGGATGCCCGCGCTGCCATAGACAAAGTCGTAGAGCAGCGTGAGTGCCTGAATCTTCGGGATATCTTCCGCCTCGACGCAGGCTTCGACAAAGCCGCGCACGCCCGCACCGGGAAGCGATGCGATGAGCGCGTTGCGATCCTCGTCAAATTTATCGTCGAGCAAATGCGCGTGGGTATCAAATAGTTGCATGTTCTGTCTTCCTGTGTGTTTCTTACGCCAATGCGGTCAGGTCGAGATCCATCAGGATCTCGTCGTAATAGGTGCTGCGCACGTTGATCTTCGCCTTATGCCGACCGATTTCGACAAAGCCGAAGCGCTTGTAGAGCGCGATGGCCCGCTCGTGTCCTTCGCGCACCTCCAGCGAGAGCGTGCGCAGAAAATTCGTGCTCTTTGCGAAATCGACCATCGCTTGCATGGCGATGCCGCCGATGCCGAGGTTCCAGTAAGCGCGCTTGATGGAGATCGCAACGCCACCGACGTGCGCAATTCTCGTTCTGCCCGCGGCGCGGACATCGCAAACCAGCACGATCTCGCCGTCGATTGTGCCGACAAACATCTTCGTGTTTGCGGCTTCCAGCGTACCCGTAATCCAGCCTTGTTCGCCCTCGAGTGTCAGGCCTTCGATGCCGTTTTCGTCCGCAAGCAGAAAATCCGTCTCGCTGCCGACGACCTTGAGATAGTCCACCATCTCCTGTGCGTCATCGAGGGTTGGGTCGCGCAGGATCAGCGTTCTTCCGTCCTTTAAAATATGTTCGCTCATTCTCATGTACCGCGCGTTTTCAGCGTACTTTGAGTCCGCTGTCCATCGCGGCGAGCGTGGTCAGCGCGGAGAGGTTCTCGTCCGCGGCGTCCGAGGCGCAGAGGATCATGCCGTGGCTCTCCACGCCGCAGAGCGTGACGGGCTTGAGGTTTGCAACCAGTACGACCGTTTTGCCGACGAGATCGTCCGGCGTATACCACTGCTTGATGCCGGAGACGACGGTGCGCGTTTCCGCGCCGACTTCCAGCGTCAGCTTTAATAGCTTCTTGCTCTTCTTGATCTCTTCGCAGGCGACAACTTTGGCAAGCCGCAGATCGACCTTCGCGAAATCGTCATACTCGATTTCCGACGGTGCTTCTTCATCGCCATGTCCGTGTTTTGCGGGCGCAGCAGGCGCTGCTTCCGCCGTCGGAGCGGGTTCAGCCGCAGGCGCCGTCGCTGCTTTGGCTTTCTCTGCTTCCGCCGCGAAATAGGCAAGCTCCGCCTCCGTGTCGATGCGGGGGAAGAGCGCTTCGCCCTTATGCACGGCGGAGCCGGGGACGCTGCCGCCCCACGCGAGGGTTTCATATGCCGTCTGCGCAGGCGCGGTGCCGAGCTGAACGAACATCTTCGCGGGCGTGCTGGTTAAATACGGCGTGAGCAGAATCGCGACGATGCGCAGGCTCTCCGCGAGGTTATACAGCACCGTCTTCAGCCGCTCCTGACCCGCTTCGCTCTTGGCGAGCGACCAGGGCGCGGTCACGTCGATGTATTTATTACAGGTACCCACGAGCTTCCAAATCTCCGCAAGCGCGTCGGGGATATGCAACTCGTTCATCTGCGCGTCCACCTTCGCGGGCAGCTCCTTGGCGAGTGCGATCAATGCCGCGTCCTCTTCCGTTGCCGCTCCCGGCGCGGGGAGAACACCGCCGAAATACTTATCGATCATCGCGACCGTGCGGCTGAGTAGGTTGCCGAGATCGTTGGCGAGGTCGGTGTTGATGCGCGCAATCAGCGCTTCGTTGGAGAACGTTCCGTCCGAGCCGAACGGCACTTCGCGCAGGAGGAAATAGCGGATCGCGTCCACGCCATAGCGCGCGCAGAGCTGCACGGGGTCAACCACGTTGCCTTTGCTCTTACTCATCTTGCCGCCGTCGAGCACGAGCCAGCCGTGACCGAATACCTGCTTGGGTAGCGGCTCGCCGAGCGCCATGAGCATGATCGGCCAGATGATCGTATGAAAACGCACGATCTCCTTGCCGACGATGTGGACATCTGCCGGCCAGAACTTGCGGTAGAGAGAGTCGTCATCGCTTCCCCACCCGAGCGCGGTAATATAGTTCGAAAGAGCGTCCAACCAGACATAGACCACGTGTTTCTCGTCGAAATCGACGGGGATGCCCCACTTGAAGCTCGTGCGGCTGACGCAGAGGTCCTCGAGGCCCGGCAGAAGAAAGTTTTGCAGCATCTCGTTGGTGCGGCTCACGGGCTGGATGAACGTCGGGTTGTCCTTGATGTATTGGATCAGACGATCGGCATACTTCGAAAGTCGGAAGAAATAGCTTTCCTCCTCGACGAGCTCCACGGGGCCGCCGCAATCGGGACACACACCGCCCGCCTCCTCGATTTGGCGATCGAGCCAGAAGCTTTCGCAGGGCGTGCAGTAATGTCCGGTGTATTTCGATTTATAGATATCACCCTGATCGTAGAGTTTTTTAAACATCTTCTGAACGGCCTTGACGTGGTAATCGTCCGTGGTACGGATGAACTTATCATAGGAGATGTCGAGCAGCTTCCAGAGATCCTGAAACCCCGCGACGATCTCGTCCACATACGCCTGCGGAGTCACGCCCGCGGCCTTGGCCTTGCGCTCAATCTTCTGGCCGTGCTCATCCGACCCGGTCAGAAAGAACGTTTCGTCCCCGCGTTGGCGGTGATAGCGCGCAATGGCGTCCGTGGCGACGGTACTGTAAGCGTGTCCGATGTGCAGGCTTGCGCTGGGGTAATAGATTGGGGTGGTGATGTAAAACGTCTTATTCTTTTCCATTTCGGTGCCCTCCAAACAAAATCAGTTCAAAATAAAAAGCATGCCGCCCACATGTAAGGACGGCACGCAAAAAAGCGAACCGGGTAACCACCTTACTTCCCCATTCGGAGGGGGCATAAGTTTCCGCTGTATCGGGCGGAGACCCGCCGCGGCTGAGGCAAATGAAGCGTTCACCGCGAGAAGCTCGGGAGCCATGTTCGCAAAGCGCGCGATTTCGGGCTTTCACCTGACCCCGAATCTCTCTTCAAACGCGCAACAATGCTACTCTTTCCGTCGTCGCTCATATCGTCCAAATAGCGTATCACCAACAATGCGCTGTTGTCAAGAGCGCGCGATCGTGCTAATATAGGTTGGATTTCTACTTTTATATGCGGGGTACTTATGTTCGTCGTCGCGGGACTCGGCAATCCGGGAATACTCTACAAGCGCACGCGCCACAACGCGGGCTTTCAAGCGCTGGATGTGCTTGCCGACCAGCTCAACATCAAGGTGAAAAAGCGCGGATTCTCCGGTGAATATGGCGAGGGTAGCTACAAGGGCGAGCGCGTGGTGCTGGTCAAGCCCACGACCTATATGAACCTCTCTGGCGACTGTATTCAGGCGATCATGCACTTCTATAAGTGCCCCGTGGAGAACCTGATCGTGCTCTATGACGACATCGAGCTGCCGGTGGGCACCCTTCGCATTCGCGACAAGGGCAGCGCGGGCACGCACAACGGCATGCGCTCCATCATCGGCACTCTCGGCAGCGAGACCTTTCCGCGCGTACGCATCGGAGTCGGCGGAAACAATGGCGAAGACCTGAAAAAGCACGTGCTTGGAAAGCCGGGCAAAGAGGATCAGGCAGCGCTTTTAGAAGCGTTTTGCGACGCGGCAAACGCAGTTTCCCTCATTTTAGAAGGAAAGCTGCAGGAAGCGCAGGCAAAGTTTAACAAACGACACATCGGCGGGACGAAGACGGAGTAAAATCCATCCGCGTCCCAACTCATAGGAAGACGAACGGGGGACGCTTGACGCCGGGCATGAACCACAACCCAAGATTGAAGTTACTCGATTCCGCGACGGACTACCAGCGCATGCAGCAGGCGCTGGAGGGGGGCAAAGGCCCGGTCGCGGCGTTTGGCGTTGCCGCAAATGCAAAGGCGCACCTTTGCGCCTCGCTTGCGCGCAGTCGTCAGGTGCTGTTTGTGACCGCGACGGATATCGCAGCCGCGCAGTTTCATGAGAGCGCGCGGCTCTTTGGCGTTCGCGCAGAGCTGTTTTTGCCGCGTGAAACGCCGCTGGTCTACGTCCACGCTGCCTCCGGCGAGAACCGGAGCGCGCGCATTTCCGCACTCTCCGCGTTGCTGGACGGCGAACCCTGCGTGGTTGCCGCGAGCGCGGCTGCGCTCATGCAGGCGCTTGCCCCAAGAGGCGCGTTTGCCGCAAGCCAGATCACGATTCACGTCGGCGACACGCAGGAACCGAGAACACTCATCGAGCGACTGGTCTCCGCGG
>JBDKRF010000392.1:0-11945 GCA_039683525.1 Clostridiaceae bacterium | reverse complement strand
GATGTCACGGGAGGCCTTTTCTGTCGGCTTCGATTACTCGAGCGCTTTCAGTGCTTTGTCGATTTCTTCCACTTTCTCGGCAGACAGGCCTGCTTGCGGGAAGCTGGCCAATTTGCGGAACGTCAGGCCCTGTACCATCTTCATCTGCGGATTCGTTTTAAACCCGGGCGAATATGTCTCCAAAAGATCCGCTGCGGCGGGATGATTCATCAGTTCCTTCACCTTGGAATCAACACTCAATGACATTCCCAAACCTCCTGCTTTCATGGCGCTTAGCGCCCAAATTTGAGCAAATGGCTCATTCCAGTTGCTATTGCTATTGTAAATCTCTGTTTTCTATCATAGTAGCCTACAAACTACATGAACTATTTGCATTCAAGCCATATGAGAATACGGGTTTTTCGGGTCGAAAAGAGATATCAATTTATAAATGAAGATACAAATGCCGATATCCTGTCCCACAATAAAGAATGCACCCAACATATCTTCGGTCTGCCGGATAAAAAAATCGCATGTTTCGCGGCTATCGGGCTATCGATAGGAACGATACACTGGTAGCGCATGAAATCGAAGGTTATTTTTGTTTGCCAAAAACTGGGAATGTAAAAGGAGAGAGTACCATGGAATTCAAAAGCGATATTGAAATAGCACAGGCAGTCAACCCGAAGAATATCAAAGAGATCGCAGCAGTTGCGGGCGTAGGCGAACAGTATCTGGAGCAATACGGCCAGAACAAAGCAAAGATCGATTTGTCTTTACTGAAGGATCTGGCGGATCGCCCGGATGGGAAACTGGTGCTGGTGACAGCGATTACGCCAACCACGGCTGGTGAAGGAAAGACGACGACAACGGTCGGCCTCGGCGATGGACTCCGAAAGATTGGAAAGAAGTCGATTATCGCGTTGCGCGAACCGTCCCTCGGGCCGGTGTTCGGCGTCAAAGGCGGTGCTGCCGGCGGCGGATATGCGCAGGTCATTCCAATGGAAGATATCAACCTGCATTTTACGGGCGATTTTCACGCAATCGGAGCGGCGAACAACCTGCTCGCGGCAATGCTAGATAACCACATCTATCAGGGGAATAGCCTGAACATCGATCCCAGACGCATCACCTGGCGCAGAGCCGTGGATATGAACGACCGCCAGCTCCGCAACATTGTGGACGGCCTTGGCGGCAGAGTCAACGGCACCCCGCGCGAGGACGGGTTCGACATCACGGTTGCGAGCGAGGTCATGGCGGTGCTGTGCCTCTCCAGCGGGCTCGCGGATCTCAAAGCACGTCTCGGTAGAATGATCGTCGGATATACATATTATGAAAAGCCGGTTACGGCGGCCGATCTGCACGCTGAGGGCGCCATGGCGGCGCTTCTGAAAGACGCGATCAAGCCGAATCTGGTGCAAACGCTGGAAGGAACGCCTGCGTTCATACACGGTGGCCCGTTTGCGAATATCGCGCATGGCTGCAATAGCGTCATGGCAACGCGGCTTGCGATGAAGCTTGGCGAATATACTGTGACGGAAGCGGGATTCGGCGCCGATCTTGGTGCGGAGAAGTTCCTGGACATCAAATGTCGTATGGCAGGACTCAAACCGTCGGCGGTTGTCGTCGTCGCGTCGATCCGCGCGCTCAAACATCACGGCGGCGTCGCGAAAGCGGATCTTTGCAACGAGAATCTGGCTGCGCTGGAAAAAGGGCTGCCCAATCTGCTCCAACATGTTGAGAACGTGACGAAGGTCTTCGGACTACCATGCGTTGTCGCGATCAACGCATTCCCGACTGACACCGCGGCGGAGCTGAAGCTCGTTGAGGAAAGATGCCACGAACTTGGTGTAAATGTCGCCCTTTCGGAAGTTTGGGCAAAGGGTGGAGAAGGCGGCAAAGCACTCGCGGAAGAAGTCGTGCGCCTCTGCGAACAGCCGAACAATTTCCAAAGCAGCTATGCGCTGGAGACGACGATCGTCGAAAAGCTCGATAGCATCTGCAAACGGGTCTACCGCGCAGACGGCGTAATGCTGACCGCAGACGCAGCCAAACAGGCGGCGCGGCTGACGGAGCTCGGATTCGCCAAGCTTCCGATCTGTATGGCAAAGACGCAATACAGCTTTTCTGATGACGCGAAGCTTCTCGGAGCGCCGCGTGGGTTCACTGTAACCGTTCGCAACCTGAAGGTATCCGCTGGAGCAGGATTCATCGTCGCATTAACCGGAGATATCATGACCATGCCGGGCTTGCCGAAAGTACCGTCCGCCGAAAAGATCGACGTAGAC
This sequence comes from Clostridiaceae bacterium, assembly GCA_039683525.1. GTDB lineage: Bacteria > Bacillota > Clostridia > Christensenellales > CAG-138 > UBA7703. The sequence continues at coordinate 9,678 of JBDKRF010000392.1, read as the reverse complement.
GAAACCGGCAAGATTTCCGGATTGTTCTAAGCCGCGCAGGAGATGAAGATGCAGAACAACAACCAAATAAACAAGATGCCAGACAGCCCCTGCGAAGACTTCGTTTTTGCGCTCGCTTCAAGCGCGCCGGTTCCCGGCGGCGGCGGCGCGAGCGCGCTAGTGGGCGCGATCGGCATGGCGCTTGGCGACATGGTGGGAAGCCTGACACTCGGCAAAAAGAAATACGCGGACGTGCAGGCGGACATCGAACTGCTCAAGCAAAAGGCGAGCGGAATCGAACAGGAGCTGCTGGCTTTGATCGGACGGGACGCGGAGGTGTTTGAGCCGCTGTCCCGCGCGTACGGGCTGCCGAAAGAGACGGCGGAGGAACAGGCGTACAAAGCACAGATTATGGAAGCAGCGTTGAAGGAAGCCTGTTCAGTTCCGCTGTCGATCATGGAGCGCTGCTGCGAAGCAATCGCTTTGATTGACGAATTCGCGCAAAAGGGAACCGCGATCGCGATCAGCGATGCGGGGTGCGGGGCTGCCTGCTGCCGCGCCGCACTGACCAGCGCCTCTATGAATGTGTTCATCAACACAAAGGCCATGACAGACCGGACATACGCAGAACAGATCAACCGAAAAGCGAGTGCAATGCTGGAGGAGTATATTCCGATGAGTGATGCGATAACGACCTCCGTTCTCGCGAGATTCCGATAAGGAGGCAAAATGGCGAAACTATTATCAGGAAAAGAAGTCGTTCAAACGATGAACGAGTCGCTGAAGAAGCGCGCGGCGGATTTGCGGGAGCAGGGGGTCGTACCTTGCCTCGCGATCGTGCGTGTGGGTGAACGCGGAGACGACATCGCATATGAAAATGGTGCGGAGAAGCGCTGTGAAAAAGTCGGCGTGACCGTGCGAAAATTCATGTTGGCACAAGATGCCGCGCAGGAAGACTTGCTGCGGGTGATCGAAGCGGTGAATTCCGACGATCGTATCCATGGGTGCCTGCTGTTTCGGCCGCTGCCAAAACAGTTTAACGATGAAGCTATTCGAAATGCGCTGTTGCCGGAGAAAGACGTAGACGGTATCACGGACGGTTCACTCGCGGGTGTATATGCCGGCACAAAGCAGGGTTTCCCGCCGTGTACGCCGGCTGCATGCATGGAGATTCTAGACTACTATGGGATTGAGACCGCAGGTAAACGCGCCACGATCATTGGACGGTCGCTCGTGGTCGGAAAACCCGCCGCGATGATGCTGATCCAAAGAAACGCGACGGTGACGGTGTGTCATACGAAGACCATCGATATGCCCGGCGTTTGCCGGCAGGCGGAGATACTGATTGTCGCGGCCGGACGCGCTGGAATCGTGGGAAGTGAGTATTTCTCCGAAGGACAGACTGTGATCGACGTTGGAATCAATGTAGACGATCGGGGGAATCTGTGCGGGGATGTCAACTTTGGCGAAGCGGAGCATATCGTAGGCGCGATTACACCTGTACCGGGAGGAGTCGGGACCGTGACGACGTCTGTTTTGGTGAAACATGTGATCGAAGCCGCAGAAAGGAGTCAGACGAGATGAACTATTTCACCCCTGCCGAGTTTGTAGAAAACTACGCGTTGATCGGCGAAAAGAAGACCAATGCGCCGGTTTGGAAGTTGTTTCTACTGGGCATCTTCGGTGGGCTGTTCATCGGCCTTGGCGGCGCGGTGACGAGTACCGTTTCGCACTCGCTGACAAACGTTGGGCTGATTCGCCTGGTGAGCGGGCTGCTGTTTCCGTTCGGGCTGATCACGATCATCATGACCGGAACGGAACTCTTTACAGGCAACTGCCTTATTAGCATCTCCGTTCTTGATAGGAAAGCTACCATTAGCGGCATGCTAAAAAACCTGGTCGTGGTTTATCTAGGCAACTTTGCCGGATCGGTGTTACTTGCAGCTGGATGTGCGTTCTTCGGGCAGATGAACTATTCCGCAGGTGCGCTTGGTGAATATGCGATCAAACTTGCCGCGCTGAAATGTTCCATGCCGTTCTGGAACGCATTCGTTTCGGGCATCTTTTGCAATGTGCTTGTCTGTGCGGGAGTGGTATTATCCCTTTGTGCGAAGGATGTTGCAGGTAGGGCAGTTGGCGCTTATGTTCCGGTTGCGATGTTTGTACTTTGTGGGTTCGAGCATTGTGTGGCGAATATGTTCTTTATTCCTGCAGGGCTATTTGCCCTTACGGTACCGAAATATGCAGCGCTTGCGCTGGAAGCTGGCATCGACACAACGGCTCTGACCTGGGGCAACTTTCTCGTTAAAAACCTGCTGCCGGTGACACTGGGCAACATCGTCGGCGGTGTTGCGCTCGGTGCTACCCTCTGGGCAGCCAACAGAAAGATGGGGTAAACGAGACAAAGAAGGAACAGAATATAAAAGAATTGTCGCAGAGTAGGTTCGTCGCGTTAAGTGCCGGTGGATGGGAAGTCGCCGCCGGACGAAGGAACTTGAGTGTTCCGCGATGACGTTCCGCATCCACTGCCGTATATGTGAGGATAGAATCCTCCTTTGCGGCTTACTGCAAAGGAGGATATTATTATGTCGGAGCAAACGCTTCAAAAAAGCAAGAAGATCATTTCGATTCAGTCAATTGTGGTCATGGCAACATTGGTCGCCATGGAAATCGTGCTCTCCAGAATGCTTTCCTATTCCGTTTGGGATATGAAAATCGGTTTCGCATTCCTACCCGTCGTTATCGCGGCAATCGTCTTAGGACCTGTACGCGCCGCAATCGTCGCCGCCATGGCGGATTTCCTTGGCGCGATCCTATTCCCGATTGGGGCATACTTTCCGGGATTTACGCTGACTGCGGCTCTGGTTGGAGTGCTGTATGGCCTGTTCCTGCATAAAGACCAACCGTTCTGGAAGATTCTGGTCTCCGTTTCGATTCATCAGCTAATCTTAAGCCTGCTGTTGAATACCTATTGGATCTCGGTGCTGTATGATTCACCATTTACTGCACTACTGGTTACCAGACTTTTGCAGTGCGCGGTGATGATTCCGGTCGAACTGCTGGTGATCGGGCTGATGGTCAAAACACTTGGTGAGTTTTTGAGAAAGAAGGCGATGCAATGGGCATAGAGGAGACGCTGCATTTTATCCACGCGACAAGCTGGATGGGAAGCCGTCTTGGACTGGAGCGCATGCAGGATCTCATGTTCCACCTGGGAAATCCACAGGAGGAATTACGGTTCGTTCATGTCGCGGGCTCGAACGGAAAAGGTTCCGTCTGCGCAATGCTATCATCGATTCTGACGGCGGCAGGCTACCACACGGGGCTCTACACCTCGCCGCACCTGCTGCGCGTTAACGAACGGATGAAGATCGATGGAGCGGATATTTCTGACGAAGATCTGATCCGTGCTGCCGAACAAGTGAAAACCGCTGTCGAACAAATGGATGACAAACCGACCGAGTTTGAGGTCATCACCGCATTGGCATTTCTCTTCTTCCGGCAGCAGAAATGCGATATCGTCGTTCTGGAAGTCGGCCTCGGAGGACGGCTGGATGCAACAAATGTGATCCCCGTGCCCGAATTGGCAATTCTCATGAACATCGGCTTGGAGCACACCGAGGTTCTCGGAGACACGCTACAGGAAATCGCCGCAGAGAAGGCGGGAATCATCAAGCGGGACGGAAGCGTTGTCTTTTACCCGCAGCTGCCGTCCGTAGAATCTGTGTTTGAAGAAGCATGCGCACAGCGAAACGCAACATTTGTTCGCGCCGATACAAGCGATGTTCTGGTGAGAGAGGAGTCGCTGGAGGGCTCCATATTCGACTGGAAGCAGCAAAAACAGCTTCGAATCAACTTGCTTGGGCGTCACCAGATTTGGAACGCTGTCGTCGCATTGAGCGCTGTGGAACAGTTGCAGGCAAGGGGCTGGGGAATTCCTGAGGATGCTGCTCGGAACGGGTTAATCAATACCAAATGGCCAGCCCGACTTGAAATACTCAACGAAGCACCGCTTTTCATTCTTGACGGCGCGCATAACCCGCAATGCGTCGAAATGTTGGAGCAGAGTTTGCAAACACTGTTCCACGAACAGAAGGTTGTATTCCTGACTGGAGTGCTGCGGGACAAAGACTATCTGAAAATGCTGAACTTGATTTCTCATCGCATCAAAGAGGTCGTTTGTCTAACCCCCGACAGCGAAAGAGCGCTGTCTGCGAAGGCATTGGCGGGCGTATTAGAGGGCTTTGAGATCAAAGCGACAGCTTTCAAAGATGTGGAAAGCGGAATTATCGCCGCACTATTAACCGCAAAAGGCAGTCCCATCGTCGCATTCGGGTCACTATATTTGGCAGGATCGATACGAACGAGTTTCCCGCGCGCATTTAAAAAATGGCTCAGGAATGAAAGTATCCGCTTGCGGAATGCGATGTCGGACAGCCAACGAATGGCAAGGTCGCTGGAGATCGTGCGGAGAATTCTGGAAAGTGATACCTTTCGTCAGGCAAAAACGGTCATGAGTTATCGGGCGATCAAGGCAGAAGTAGACTTGTTTGAATTAGATGAGCATGCAAAACTCCTAGGTAAACGAGTTGTATATCCGCGCTGCATCAGCGCAACAGAGATGATAGCGCTGTATCCGGGTTCCGATCAAGACTGGCAGCGAAGCAGCTTTGGTATCCTAGAGCCTTCGCTTGAAACCGCAATTCAGATTGATCCGGCGGAGATCGATTTGGTACTGTGCCCGTGTACGGCGTTTGACGAAGCGGGGAACCGTATCGGTATGGGCGGCGGATATTACGACCGATACCTGCCGCTTTGCAGGAACGCGACCGTCGCCGCGGTAGCATTTGAGTTGCAGAAAACGAGAAAAATTCAACCCGAACCCCATGACCGGAGCATGGATCTTGTTTTTACGGATTCGATGACATACCTCACAAATCCGGACAAAACGGACACCGATTTAATCAAAAAACAAGACGAATAACGGGAGATATTGATGTATAGAATAGCAGCAAAACGTCCTCTGCACGATACTGTGACACTCATGGAAATCGAGGCGCCATACATCGCGAAAAAGGCGAAGCCGGGGCAGTTCATCATCCTGCGCGTGGACGACACCGGAGAGCGCGTTCCGTTGACCGTTGCGGGAACCGATCCCGCGCGCGACACGGTGACCATCATCTACCAGAAGGTCGGCTACACCACAAAACGGCTGGATGTCCTCAACGAAGGCGACAGCATACTCGACTTTGTGGGCCCGCTGGGCGTCGCGAGCCATCTCGACGGCATGAAAAAGGTCGCGGTCATCGGCGGGGGACTGGGCGTTGCCATCGCGTATCCGCAGGCGAAAGCGCTGCACGATATGGGTGCGGAGGTGGATGTCATCGTGGGATTCCGCAACACCGACCTCATGATCCTCATGGACGAGCTGAAGGAAGCGAGCACGAACCTCTACATCATGACGGACGACGGCAGCAACGGACACAAGGGTTTTGTGACCAACGCGCTGGAAGAGCTGCTGAATTCGGGGAAAGAATATGACCACGTGATCGCGATCGGACCTCTGGTCATGATGCGCGCGGTTGTGAATATTACCAAACCCCGCAACATTCCCACCGTGATCTCGATGAACCCCATCATGATCGACGGCACGGGTATGTGCGGCTGCTGCCGTGTCACCGTCGGCGGCGAGATGAAGTTTGCCTGCATGGACGGGCCCGACTTCGACGGGTTCCTGATCGACTGGGACGAAGCCATTGCCCGCGGCAGGATGTATCGCAAAGAAGAGGCGCAGAGCCTCGAATGCAAGGCCTGCAATCTCAAAAATGTCGAACTGCAAGCTTCGCGGGGAGGGAACTGACATGCCGAATATGAGTTTGACCAAGTTGCCCGCGCGCGAGCAGGATCCGGATATCCGCAACTGTAACTTCGAAGAGGTGTCGCAGGGCTACGACGAGGCGATGGCCATCGAAGAAGCGACCCGCTGCCTCAACTGCAAGCATAAGCCGTGCGTGGCAGGCTGCCCCGTCAACGTCCGCATCCCCGAATTCATCCAGCTGGTGATTCAGGGCAAGTTCATGGAGGCCAACGACGTCATCCGCTCCACCAATGCCTTGCCCGCCGTCTGCGGCAGAGTCTGCCCGCAGGAGACCCAGTGTGAGGAGAAGTGCGTGCGCGGCATCAAGGGCGAGCCGGTCGGCATCGGTCGTCTGGAGCGCTTCGTCGCGGACTATGCGATGACGCACGGCATGGAGACGCCGGTACCCCTGCCCGACAACGGCAAGAAAGTCGCCATCGTCGGCAGCGGTCCCGCGGGACTGACCTGCGCGGGAGACCTCCGCAAGCTTGGCTATGAAGTGACGATATTTGAGGCGCTCCATACCCCCGGCGGCGTGCTGGTCTACGGCATTCCCGAATTCCGTCTGCCCAAGCAGCTCGTGCGGGACGAGATCAAAATCCTTGAAGACATGGGCGTGAAGATCGAGACCAACATGGTAGTCGGCCGCAGCATCACGCTCGACGAGCTGCTCAATGAAGAAGGTTACAGCGCGGTCTTCGTCGGCAGCGGCGCGGGACTTCCGCGCTTTCAGGGAATCCCCGGCGAAAACCTCAACGGCGTGTATTCCGCCAATGAATTTTTAACGCGCATCAACCTCATGAAGGCGTACAGCTTCCCGAATTCGGACACGCCCGTGCAGGTCGGTAAAAACGCGGCGGTCGTCGGTGGCGGAAACGTCGCGATGGACGCGGCGAGAAGCGCAAAGCGTCTGGGCGCGGAGAACGTCTACATCGTCTACCGCCGCGGTGAGGCAGAGATGCCCGCCCGTGTGGAAGAGGTGCATCACGCCAAGGAAGAGGGCATCATCTTCAAGATGCTGACCAACCCGACCGAAATTCTCGGCGACGGGAACGGCTACGTCAAGGGCATGACCTGCGTGGAGATGGAATTGGGCGAACCCGACGCGAGCGGACGCAGGCGTCCCGTCGTCAAGCCGGGCAGCGAGCACACGATCGATGTCGACACCGTCGTGATCGCCATCGGCAACAGCCCAAACCCCTTGATCAAGAACACCACGCCCGGCCTTGCCACCGAAAAGTGGGGCGGCATCATCGTGGACGAATGCACGGGCAAGACCAGCCGCGACTACGTTTATGCCGGCGGCGACACGGTTACCGGCGCTGCCACAGTCATCCTCGCGATGGGCGCGGGTAAGACGGCGGCGGCGGCAATCCACGAGGAATTGAGTTGAAATTTCTAATCTATTGTTAGTTTTTTCATGAAAAGGAGGAACTATGGAACGGACATTCGTGATTCTAAAACCGGATGTGATTCGCCGTCGACTGGTTGGGGAGATCATTCTGCGTTTAGAACGCAAGGAATTGGTCATTACGGACGCGAAAGTACTGACGATCGACAGAACGACTGCCGAAGAACACTACAGGCATGTAGATCATCTGCCTTTTTTTCAAGACATCATCAATTATATGACAAGTGGGCCGTCAATTGCGATGATAATATCTGGCGAAAAGGCTATTTCTATCGTTCGTAACATGATTGGAAAAGCAAATGCACTTGAGTCTCCGCCGGGGAGCATCCGTGGAGACTTTGGCATGTGTGCCAACGAAAACCTGATCCATGCTTCGGACTCACAAGAGAACGCGGCGATTGAGATCGCAAGATTTTTTGCTGAACGAGACTTCGAGTTTGATAGTTGAAAGGTGTCTGAATGAACAATATTTGGCATGGAATTCAGCCTGCAAGAATAACCACGAGAGATTACATCGGTGTAATTGAAATTCCCAAAGCCAGCAAGATGAAGTATGAACTCGATAAAGAAACCGGCTTGCTGATTCTCGATCGAGTACTATACACGTCGACCCATTATCCGGCGAATTACGGGTTTATTCCGCGCACTTATGGCGATGATCTCGACCCGCTTGATGTTTTAGTCTTGTGTTCGGAGTCTTTGGCCCCCATGACGTTGGTTCGGTGTTATCCCATAGGCGTTATTCGTATGGTCGATAATGGTCGGAATGATGAAAAAATCATTGCAATCCCGTTCAGTGATCCAACTTATAATCAGTATCAGAGCATTGACGAATTGCCGAAACACGTGTTCAACGAGATGGCGCATTTCTTCTCCGTTTATAAAGCATTAGAGAGGAAAGAGACGGTCGTTGACGAAGTACAGCCGACGGAAGTAGCGATTCATGTAATAGAAAATGCGATCGATTCATATGTGGAGCATTTTTGTAAGTATGTGGAAACAAAATAAAGATAGCAACCTACTATCAAAGTAATAAAAATATCGAAATATGCTGGCATGCTCCATCGCTTGTTGGGCTAGATCGTTTTCTAAGCAGCCATTTCTGAGACAAAGAACGCCGATAATCTGTTCGCTTGGATGCCGTTATTAAGCCGCTATTGTTGGCTAACCGGCATCCTAATCTTAAATATGCTTCCGCTACCTGAAGTGGATTCCAGCTCAATACTGCCGCCGATTTTGCGCAGATTTTCTTTTACGATATGAAGCCCGATTCCATCTCCGACAATATTCAACGAGTTGCTGCCACGATAATATGCATCAAATACTCGCGGTTGGTCTTCTAGCGCGATGCCGACACCCGTGTCTTGAACAGTGATCATAAGTTCCGCTCCGGCCATCTGATACGAAACGGTCACGGTTCCGCCTGATTCTGTAAATTTGTAAGCGTTTGTCAGGAGATTGTAGATCGCCTGACTTAGTTGATACGGATCGGTCTGTACCATAATTTTCTGATGGCTTTGTACGTGCAAGGCGAGCGATTTTTTATCGAACTGTGCCTTAAGTCCGGCGACGATTTGCCGGATTAAGCCTGAAATATCGACTGCTATGATATGCGTATGATCAATCTCTTTTTCGGCGTCGATCAACCCGCTCATATTGGTAATGATAGACGAGAGATTTTCAATCTGCGCTTCGCAGGTTTTTACCTCGTCTGGAGTAAACTGAATAACACCATCTTGAAACCCCTCCAGATGCGTGCGCAAAATCGTTAGCGGCGTTCTTGTCTGGTGTACGAGTTCGTCAATCAGTTTTTTTCGGCTGGTTTGCTTCAGCATTAATCGGGACTGAAGAGCTACGAGGCTCTGCTGAATGGTTTTTATCTCCAGCACGTTCGACTGAGGTGTGCGGCTCTCTCGTCCGAGATCGATATCGACCGCTTGTTGTGCTGTCAACATCAGATCCTTACTCATTCGCTTGCTGATGAAATACCCTAGCACGAACGTCAGCGCAAAGACAATTCCGAATGAGAGAAGACTGTTTGTGATTAGAGATAACGAGAACCGCTGCGTTCCAATCGAATTACCAATTGAGCTGTATCGCGTAATCATCAGTTTGCCGATCAAGTTGCCGTCTTTCTGAATATCAATCGAGTCAACTTCTTCTGCGGTCGTACTGAGCATCCGCTCGGCCATTTCGTTTCGCATCATACCCATCATAGGCCGATCGACAGCGCTAATGTCCGCAAGAAGCACGCCGTCAGTGCGATACAGTCGGATACGGGTGATGGGATCGCTCAAATGCGATGTAAGCTGCATTTCCAGTTGCTGGGACGTGTACTCGTTAGCAGACAGCGCTTCGGTTGAGAATTCTACAACCTGAGTCACGTGCGCTTCGTAATTTTCGGTTGAATAGTCAATAAAGTAACGATTGA
>JBDKRF010000391.1:0-5195 GCA_039683525.1 Clostridiaceae bacterium | reverse complement strand
CTGCCATCCTGATTCCGGTGATCTATACGCTGCGCCCGGTCATGAAGAATGGGTTTCTCCTGCTGTTTTCGCTTTGCCTCTTGCTTACCGCGGTTGCGTTTCTGGTTAAGGTAAAGGTGCGAAAGCTTGGCATGAAGGGCATGATTGCAGCCGCGTTTTGCGGTCTCGCCGTGCTTGCGCTGCTGATTGCGGGCTGGAACAGCGTCGCAGCATGAATGCGCACATTAAAAAGAGCGTCCGGCGTAAGCCGGGCGCCCTTTTTTGCTTTTTTGTTTTTATTTCCAATAATTCAGCTGAACAGTACGTGGAAGAACTCGATGATCTGCGTGATCCAGCGATCGAGGAACTGCTCCTTCAACTCGGCGTATCCATCGAGCACGCTCTTGGGAATCGCATATCGGGCGCTGTCGAGGATCGCGCGGGCAGCGCCGTGCGCGTCCCCCGAGGCGGACGCGATATAGTCCAGCACAATGAACGCGATAGCAAGCAGGAGCGCTAGAACGATGACGGAGAAGAGAAACCGCAACAGCCCGCCGATGATCCCGCCACGGGTGAGGCTTGCGCGCGCGGAACCGTTCTCCGCGCCGCAATACGGGCAATAGGCGCCCGTAAAGCGCGTTTTGCAGCGGCGGCAGACGATATGCGGTTTACGAGTGTTTCGTGGCATTTCGCAGTAACTCCAACGCTTCTTTTTTGCGGATGACGCGGCAGGAGGGATGCTGAAACTCATTTTCCGGACAATAGCCCAACGAGATGCAGCTTGGACCCGCGTCCTCAAACAAGGCGGGCGCGGCTTCTTTACAAAGATGCATCATCTTATTGGCGAGGTCGCGAATCTCCGCCTGCGCGTTCTTACAGCAGCGAATCTTAAACCAATCCAGCAGCGCGTGCGCGTTCATGCCGATCAACGCCTTAAACTCCGTTGCCTGCGGCTTGAGATAGCGTAGGTCTTCTTCCTTATAGCCTGCTTCGACGCCCTGGTCGTACCACTCCTCGAGCATGTTCAGAAGGTCTACGGCACCAAGCGAAACCGTGGTTCCGTCTGGTAATGTACAGGTTGCCTGATGGGGCAGGATGGAGTCCGGCAAAACGACGTCATAGGAGCGCTTACCGCCCTTCTGCACGCGACCGCTCTTGATGAGGTAGCTCGCGAGGCGCTTGCGCACCAGCTGAACTTCCGTCACGCGGGAATATCCCTCCACGCCGAAGAGAAAGTAGTCGAACTCCGTCGCAGCAAGGTGCCCTTTTTCGATGATGCTGCGCACGAGATCTGCGTTATAGGGCGAGGCGATGATTTCGCTCAGTCCCCGCTCACTGCGCGTGAAGCGCGCGGCAACGTCGGTATAATCCTTGCCGCCGCCGGCAAGCAACACGACGGTACCCTCGCCAACCCGCATTTGATTCATAGCGTTACTTCTCCCAATTGATTGATCACGCGAAGGATTCCCGCGTTCTTGATGAGGCGATTACACATGATGCACGGTTCGGGATTTTCGATTGGATGGTCAAATCCCTCAAAACCATAGAGATATAAGGTGCTATCGAGCATTTCGTTGCGGCTCGCGCTGATGATGGCGTTTGCTTCCGCATGGACGGCGACACATTTTTCATACTGCTCGCCGTGGGGAATGTTGTGGCGATCCCGCCAGCAGGAACCGACGTCACAGCAGTTTTCGTCTCCGCGCGGGGCTCCGTTGTAGCCGGTTGCGATGATCTCGTCGTTTTTTACGATGACCGCGCCGTATTGCCTGCGAAGGCAGGTGGAGCGCTTTGCGACCTCGGATGCGATCTTGAGGTAGTAATCTCGTTTCGATATACGTTCCATGCGGTAGATCCCCCTTTTGGCTATTTTCGCACATTATAGATCGCTTCGCAATCGCTGAATCAAAATCTGATGTTGTATCGCGTCATTTCGTCCGAGAAAACGACAAAAAAACAGGCATCGCGAGACGCCTGTTTGAAACACTATGCGAGAACCGGCGGTTCCGGCGGCATGGTGCGAATTCGCTCCCGGTAGACCTTCGCGAACATGACGAGCGCGATGATGATCGTACACACCTCTGCAACCGGAAACGCCCACCACACGGCGGTCACCTCGTGAAACAGCCGCGAGAGTAGCCACGCCACGGGAACGAGCACGATGAGCTGGCGCGCGAGAGAAAGATACATGCTGTAAGCACCTTTTCCGATGGCTTGAAACAGGACCGAGCACATGATGCTGACCGAAGCGAGCACAAGTCCCGTGGGGATGATGGTCATCGCGGATCTTCCGATGCTCAGCATTTCCTCTGTTGCGTTGAAGAGCCCCAGAATCTGATCCGGAAGCAGTACAAACACAAGCGTCATAATCAGCATCATCACGATGCCGGAGATCATAGCAAGCCGCCAGGTGCGCATCACGCGCTTTTTGTTTTGTGCGCCATAGTTGAAGGCGATGATGCTCATCGCGGCGTTGGTCATGCCAAACAGCGGCATGAGCGCGATCGACTGCACACGAAAGTACACGCCGAACACCGCGACCGCGGTCTCCGTATACGCAATGAGGATGCCGTTGAGCGTGAGCGTCATCACGGTGCCCAGCGCCTGCAGGATGATGCTAGGCGCACCGACCGCATAGATCTTGCGCACGACGTGTGCGCGGGGGATAAGGTGCTTCGCGTGGAGGCGCACCTCGTTTTTCTTGCTGAAGATCAGCACAAACGAGATCAGCATCGCGAGAAACTGCCCGCCGACGGTCGCGATGGCGGCGCCCGCCATGCCGAGCTTCGGAAATCCCAACAAACCGAAGATGAGGATGGGATCGAATACGATGTTGAAAACCGCACCGGCGATCTGCACGAGCATCACGTAAAAATTCTTCCCCTGGGACTGGAGGATGCGCTCGCAATAGATCTGCATGAATAAACCCACCGAACAGATCATGATGATTGAAAGATAGGTGACGCCATATTCCAGCGTCTCCGGATTCGTCGTGTACGCCATCATAAACGGGCGCGTGCCGAAGATGCCGAAGAGCACGAACACCAGCATGGAGATCAGCATCAGCGTAAAACCGTTGCCCGCCGCGTGCTCCGCCTCCTCATGTCGCTTTGCGCCGAGACGACGCGAAATCAGCGAGTTGATGCCAACCCCGGTGCCGACCGCCACAGAGATCATCAACATAAAGATCGGATAGGAGAGGGAAACGGCGGTCAGCGCATTCTCGCCGAGATAGGAGACGAATATGCTGTCCACGATGTTGTAGAGTGCCTGAATCATCATGGAGAGCGCAAGCGGCGCGCCCATGCCGAAGAGCAGCTTCCCTTCGGGTTGTATCGCCATCTTGTTGACCCGCACAGAGGCGGACGGGATCGTGTTTTCTTCCATAGCGTGCGTGTCTCACCAAGTTCTTTCTTCAGAATCTGTGCCTAAGAAAATCGTGTTCGGATTGTAACATGAATAAAAATTACTGGCAAGCAAATAAAAGAGCGCGCCGTCTGTGGCGCGCGTTGATGTATGATTTTAATTTTCCGTGGGCGATTCAATGAAAGAAGAAGCTTTTGATTATAAAAGAAGGATTCGTTCCGCGAGGTTATCGACGGGGATCGCGGAGTCGAGCGCGTAGTTGACGGTGTAGAGCGTGCCGCCGCGCATGCGACGTAGATACGCGATGCAGCGGCCCGCGTGATCGACGAGATAGCGATTTCTGCGTTTCATCGATTCCTGAGAGCAGAGCTCGGCAGCGTACCAGACCTCGTTGGCTTCATGCAGAATAGCCTGATAGCGCGCCTTGTCCCGCGCACTCCAGCCGTTGGTTTGGTTTTGCCCCGGCAGGGCAAGGTGGAGGGAGAGCGCCGGATGCAGCTCCCGCTGGCGCAGCACGCACTCGGCTGCCAGCGTGTCAAACCCCTGTGCACCGCCGACGTAAAACTCCGTTACGCCGTCCTCAATCGCGTGCTCAACCGCGCGGTTGAGCAGATACGCGAGGGTTTGCATGTCCTCGGATGCCTCGTCTCCATATCCGGGCAGTGCATCGGGTCTATGCCCGGTAAAGCAGCAGCCGCTGACGCGGTTAAACAGGTCTTGCATCCATCCTCCGCGCACCGACGAGTTTGATGGCTTCTGTATCGTCTCCACTCTCCATTGCTTTAAGCGCGGCAGTCATCAGATCGGGCGCTTCCGCACAGGCGTGCTCAAACAGCTCGACAAACGACTCCGTGCGCGCCGTTTCGTCCCAGGGCGCGCGCCAGACGGCATGTTGGAGGTTGAGGCGGTCATCGGGATCGGGATGGTGGGAGACAAGGAAGGACGTGATTTTTCCCGGCGCATGAAACCGCGACTCCAATTTGGAAAAGAACTTGAGCTTGCGGTTGCCTGGGTCGTAGGTGAGTGTGTTGATGCGGATCCATTTGCGAAACCCGCGCGCAAACGCGCCTTGCGTCTCCATCGCAAACAACGATTTGGATAGCTGCGCGTGCAGCTCGTCCAACTCGAACAGGTGCGCTGTTTTGTAGAACACACGCGGCTTCTCCGGTACGCCGGGATAGGATAGGCGCGAGGTCATCATCAAGTCGATCTGAATCTCCGCGGGCGTATGCGCTTCTCCAAGAAAGCGGGCTTCGATATACGGATGCGCGTTGGTATCCAATAAGAAATGGCAGAGAAAACCAAGGACATACGCCTGTTTTGCAGCGCTGTCTTTCGCAAGCGGAAACAGTGCGGCAAACAGCGTCCGCGCGTCAAGCGTATGAAACTTTGCCGCGAGGTCGAGGCGGCAATCTGCGAACAGCGGCTTGGGCATGGAATCCCCGAAGTACGGATCAGGACCCATGGTGCCGATCAAAAATTCACCAAGGTTCTTAGAAACCAGGGTGGATACAGCCTCGGATGTGTGTTGCAGCGCGGTGAGGCCAACCAGCGCATGTGTAAAGTTATACGGCATAGCTGTATTATAGGATCATCCGGCGGTTACCTTCAACCCCCAACGCAAGAAAAAACAAATTTCAGGCGTAGTTGCCGATAAAAACGGCTTCGATGCGCCGGAGAATAGCAATTGTGGCGATGCTGAAACGCCGGAAACGGGTTTTTCGCGCGCGGCGTCAACTGGTATAGACAGATTATCATCAAAAAAGCGCATGACTATGCGCCTCGCTGTTGCATTTTGTCCGGGTCGGCGCGTAACGATGCACTTGATCGACTCATGACTTTTTTCCAAC
>JBDKRF010000390.1:0-9951 GCA_039683525.1 Clostridiaceae bacterium | reverse complement strand
CGGATCAGGATTAGATATCCCTTAAACAATCGCATGAAACGCAAACCCACTTTGATCTCTACCCGACCCTACTTCCGGAGGAAACGAGATGAGCCCGGTCAACAACGCAAACGAAGAATATGATCGCGCAAGGAAACGCGCGTTAAAAGAATTTGCCCTGCGCCGCGCACGCGGGGAGAGCGGGCTTTTGCCGGTTCTCAACGCAAAGCGTGAGGAGAACGGCGTGCTTGCCGTCGTCGATCAGCCGATGCGGCGCATCTCGCTCAACCGCATCATCGGCACCTATCAGGCGAGCCGCGCCAACTCCTTTGCGGCGAATTTCATGCCGCTCTTAAGTTCCGACACAGAGTTTGCTTACAAGTGGATCAGCCTCTGCGAAGCGCACCTGCAGAGCGGCATCCGTGACCCGATCCGCGTGTACGAATACCTCTGGAAATACTACGTCGCAGAGGGCAATAAGCGCGTCAGCGTGCTCAAGTATTTTGAGGCGAGCTCGTTTGAGGCGGAAATCATCCGCCTGATTCCACAGTGGGATGAGAACGACCCGGATGTGGAGCGCTACTACACCTTCCTAGCCTACAGCAAAAAGGGCGTGTTTGCGGATATCGAGCTGTCGGAATCCCGCAAGTACGAGCGGCTCTATCGAATCGAGCAGCGGCTCATTGCGGAGCTCGACCCCACCCTTGACCCGCCGGACTACAACGCGCTCTATACACGTTTTGAAAACGGCTACTTAACCAGTAATTGCAAGCTTTGTTTGGGAGACGCTTTTTTGGAATACCTGCACGTGTACGGTTTTCCGATGAGCATTATGCCGGACGAGCTCACCGCGCGCATCCTCACGCTCAAGCCGCAGCTGGATATCCTCGAGCATCCTCCTGCGCCGCGCGTGGTGTTAGAAGAGGACGCAGAGGCGGCGGAGCCCGCGTTCTTTACGCGATTGCTCTCGGCACACAAAAACCCAAAGGTCGTGTTTGCCTATTCCGGCGAGCGCGCGCAGAACAACTGGCTCGGCTCGCATGAGCAGGGCCGCCTTGCCATGCAGGCGGAGCTCGGCGAAAAGGTAGACTCCCGCGTGCTGGATTTGCAGGATCGGGAGGATGCCTACGACATGCTCTCCGCAGAGGCGGGCGACGCCGGGCTTTTGTTTGTCACTACCCCTTCGCTGATGAATCCCGTGCTGCGCTTTGCGCTGGAGCACCCGAACTGCCTCACGCTCGTCTACTCCCGCATGCAGCATCACTACCGTCTGCACACCTACTTCGGGCGTTATTACGAGGCGGTGTTCCTCTGCGGCGTCGTCGCGGGGCAACACACAAAGACCGGTACGGTTGCCTATATTACCCCGAAGCTCAACTATGCGCGCTTCACCTCGGATATCAACGCGTTTGCCATCGGCGTACACTCGGTGCGTCCCGATGCGCGGGTGCTGCTCGTGACACGGGATATCGATCCAAAGCAGATGGAGACCTGTGAGCTTGGTGTTCGTCATGCGGCGAGCCTCGGCGCGGACACCGTATTAACCCCCCATTATTCGCATCTCACGCTGGCGGAGCTGCCCTACGGCATCTTCACCGCGCTGATCAGCATCGACAGCGAAGGAAAGCCCACGCGCTATCTGGCAGCGCCGGATTGGAACTGGGAACGGTTCTATACCGCGATCGTAAAGAGTTATCTCAACGGAAGCCTCGGCGCGCTGCTTGCGATGGATCGCGAGGAGTCCCCGATCGCGAGCTTCTGGTGGGGGCTTGGCGGCGGAGTGGTCGATGTGCGTCTCGGTAGCTGGTCAAGCGGTACGCCGAATAATCTGATTCGTTATCTGCGCGGCAGCATTGCGCGAAACCTGTATAACCCGTTTCACGGGCCTGTGACGGACAGCGAAGGCGTCGTCCGCATTCCGGCACATAGTGATGCGCCTCCGGCGGATATCATAAAAATGCGCTATATTGTCGAAGGCGTTGAGATCATCGAGTAATCCTTTTGATTTGCTTTCGCAAGTAAAAAGGACTAAAATACTTTTTATCGTAATTTTCTTTGCCGCTTGCGGCAAAAAAAAGGAGTCCCCTTCTATGCAAAAAAAAGACCCGCCGATTCTGGTCACGCGCCCGTCGCTGCCCCCGGTGGAAGAATACGAATCCCTTGTGCGCGAGATCTTCTCCTCGCGCTATCTCACCAATGGCGGCGCGCAGCACCAGAAGCTGGAATCCGCGCTCAAAGAGAAGCTTGCTTCTCCCTACATGCGCCTTTTTACCAACGGACACCTCGCGCTGGAGTGTGCCATCTCCGCCCTCAACCTCGAGCCGGGCGAGATCATCACGACTCCCTTTACGTTTATCTCCACCACGCATGCCATCGTACGCTGCGGCTTTACCCCCGTGTTTTGCGACGTGGAGCCGGATTATTTTACGCTTGACCCCGCGCTGCTTGAGCGGCTCATCACGCCGCGCACACGCGCAATCCTGCCGGTGCACGTCTACGGCAACCCCTGCGATATGGAAGCCATCGATGCCATCGCAAAACGGCACAACCTGCCCGTGCTCTATGACGCGGCGCACGCCTTCGGCGTCACCGTTCACGGACGCGCGGTGGCAAGCTACGGCACGGCATCCATGTTCAGCTTCCACGCAACAAAATGCTACAACACGATCGAAGGCGGCGCGGTCGCCTGTCATGACGCGGCATACGCGGAACTGCTCAACGGCTACAAAAACTTCGGCTTTCATGCCGACGAGGAGATTCGCGAAGTCGGCGGCAACGCCAAGATGAACGAGTTTCAGGCCGCGATGGGCCTGCTCAACCTCAAGTATTTCGACCGCGAGATCGAACGGCGCGCGCACGTTGCCGCTCAATACCGCGCAAACCTCTCCGGCATTGATGGGCTCGCGTTTCGCCCAATCCCCGACGGAGTTACGCAAAACTTCGCCTATCTACCCGTCTCGTTTGATCCAGCCGTGTTCGGCGCAAATCGGGACGAGGTGAGCGACACGCTCAAAACGTTTGGCGTGTTCGCGCGGAAGTATTTTTACCCGCTCGCGAGCGAGGCCGCCTGCTACGCAGGCAAATACCACGCCAAAGAAACCCCGGTTGCGCTACAAGCAAGCAAGTCGGTGCTGACGCTGCCGATGTACGCAGACCTTGCGCTTTCAGATGTGGACGACATCTGCGAAATCGTCGCTTCCTGTAAGAAATAACAAAAAATTGGATTCAAGACGCAAAAAGAACAGGCCAGCAAACCGCTGCCTGTTCTTTGTTTTTCTGCTGATGTTTAAGAGTCACTTTTAGTCAAACATGACATCCGGCGTTTCCCGCTGCGCGGTTCGCTGATACTTCACCGCAGGATAGCCAAGCACCAACGTCGTAACCACCTTGTCGCCGCGGCGAACATGTAGCTTTCGCTTGAACTTGCCGGACAGCCGGACGACCATCGTGAAAAATCCGCTGTAAAACACGCCGAGGCCGAGGGACTGCGCCATCAGTTCCATGGAAGAGGCGGCAAGCGCGCCGTTGACCAAATCCGCGCTCTTGATCACGATGACTGCCTTTGCGTTCTTAAAGAGAAAGTGATCGTCGATGTCGATCGTCCGAAGTCCGCTGTAGACCATGTCTACAAAGCGCTTCAGCTTTCGAAACAAGCGAATGCTATGCGCTTCATAGTCTGACATGTGCGCTTGCAGCACGCTGTAAGAGACATTCTGACTGTTGGTTCCCGTCGGCGTATAGCGCCCGGCTTCGATGATCGTCGTCAGCAACTCCGGCGCAATCTCCCGTTGGGAAAACTGCCGAACGGATCTGCGCGCCTTGAGCTGACCCAGAAGCTTTGCCGCATCGACTTGCATCTCGGGCGTGATCTCTTCCGGCGCTTCGGCAAAGCCGGAGAGCGAGACCGCGTTTTGCGGACAGATCGCCTGGCAGTGTCCGCAGCGAATGCAATTCTGCATCGTCGCCACGGCTTTGCCATCGACAAGCCGAATGGCGCCGGACGGGCAGTCGCTCTCGCACAACCCGCAGCCGATGCATCGTGATTGGTTCACAGAGACGATATGTTCCCGATTCATCTGGGTTCCCCCTCAAATTTTGGTTTATTCTAATTTCAGTATATCACGATTGCATCTTCAACGTTGAATCCCGGATCTCACTGACCGGATTACTCCGTCAATGCCACACCGTTGACATACACCGTAAAGCCGTTGGTGATGATGTCGCCCACGCGCCCCGTAAACGCGCTCAGGTAAGCGTTGCCCGTCAGCGTCCAGGTTGCGCCTTCTTCCAGCGTTACCTTAGCTGCGCGCGCGGTGTTTGCGGTGTTGATCGTGCCGGTATAGTCGCTTCCTCCGCGCAGTGTCAGAGAGATAGACGAGAGTGCGTCTACGATGATGTCTCCGCGCAAGGTTTGATTTTTCGCAATCATGGCGCAGTTCGCCCCGTTTTTGCCGGGCTCACCCAGTCCGCGGGAGCCGTCGTTTCCAACGACGCGCAACAGCGCGTTTCCTTCGCCGAGCGAGAGCGCAACGCCCTCCAGATAGATGCTGGCTTTGGTGTTGGTTACGTAAAACAAGTCTCCCCGCTGAGCGGTCAGCGCGCCGCGCGTCATGGAGAACGAACTCACTTCTCCGCCCGCGCTTACGTCGTGATAAAGCGAAACGCAGTAGGGCAGCGGTTGCGCTGCCGTGCCGGCGGCGTCACTCATTCGCCCTGAAACCGCGCAATCGGTCAGTGTTACGCTTCCGCCGTTGACGGCGATCGCCTCTGCGTTGTTTGCGCGGAGCGTCGCGTGGTTGACCGTAACGCTTCCGAGCGCGCAGATGGCGGGTGCGTCCACACCCGCGGTTGCGGCGATTCCGCCCTCCATCAGCACCTCACCCTCAAACCCGGCAAAGATCGCTGGTGAGCCTGCGCCCTGTGTTGAGAGATTGGCTTCTCGTGCGGTGATGCTGCCTTGATGCGAAACGGCAACGGCAAACGCGGAGTCTCCCGCCGCGCGCACAACGCTCTTTTCCAGCTGAAGCTTACCACCGCAGGCAAACGCGCCGCCCGCGCCGAGCGGGGTCGCGGTCACGTCGCTGTTGACCAGCAGGAGCTGCGCGTTAGCGCGCACAAGTGCAGCCGCGTTGAGGCCGTATGTCAGCACGTTTTCCAAGCTCGAGGCATCGCCGGAGCGTTTTTCCACGCTCGCGCCGTCGATTCCCGCAATCGCGCCGTTTTCCACACGGAGTGCGTTTTCATCCGGCTGTTCGGAATAATATGTCTTCTGGCTCTCGCTCGTATCCGCGGCGATCGTATACGCACCCGCGCCGTTTGCTTCACCCGGCGAAGTGCTCGGAGCGGCGGTTGCGCCGCCGTTCGGCGTATGCGTCGGCTTTGCGCTTGGTGTCGGGGGAATCGCGGTGTCGCTTGGAGAGTTCACGTCCGTCGCATCCGGCACAGGTGTGCCAACCGACACGACAGGATCGATCAACGAACATGCGGCGGCAAACGTGATCAATAACAGCGCTATCAGTACGGATAACACGCGTCTCATCGTCGGAAATCGTTGTTTCATGCGTTCGCCTCCTTAAATCTTTCAAAGTATATCGTACGGGTTTGAACGAACTATAGAGGAAATGTGAACTCTATCGATCCTTTCCCGCTCTCACGAAAAAAACGGAAGAATGTGTAACAGACGTAAACAAATTACAACCTGTCGCGGTCGCTGCTTTTCGTCGCGCTTGTGCGCTTTTTCGAAACGTGGTATGCTCATAAAAGAAGAAGAGAAGAAAAAAGAGAAAAAAAGAGAGGATATTCATGGATACCTTACGCAGCAAAAAAGGATTCATTTGCGATATGGACGGCGTGATCTACCATGGCGAGCGGCTACTGCCGGGCGTCAAAGAGTTTGTAGATTGGCTCTATCGTGAAAACAAAGAGTTTTTATTCTTAACCAACGCCAGCGGCAGAACGCCAAAGGAGTTGCAGGTCAAGCTCGCCCGCATGGGGCTGGAAGTAGACGAAAGCCACTTTTATACCAGCGCGCTGGCAACCGCGAACTTCATCCGCTCGCAGGCACCGGGCAGCAGTGCATATGTCATCGGTGCGCCGGGGCTCTTTAACGCGCTCTACGAAGCGGGCATCATGACCAACGGCGTCGATCCGGAGTATGTCATCGTTGGCGAAACGAGCAACTATAACTACGAGAGCATCTTGAAGGCTGTTCACCTTGTGCAAAACGGCGCAAAGCTCATCGGCACCAATACCGACATGACGGGACCTTCGGAGGCGGGCATCATCCCCGCCTGCCGCGCGCTCATAGCCCCCATTGAGCTCGCCACCGGAAAATCCGCCTATTTTGTCGGCAAGCCCAACCCGCTGATGATGCGCACCGGCCTTCGTATGCTGGGCGTACACTCCAGCGAAGCTGCGATGATTGGCGACCGCATGGATACGGATATCATTGCCGGCGTAGAGAGCGGTTTGGATACCGTGCTCGTGCTCTCCGGCGTGACCACCGTTGAGGAGATGAAGCGCTTCCCCTATCGCCCGCGGCTCGTGCTCAACGGCGTTGGCGATATTCCAGGCTGAGAACATTATTAAAACGACGGCGTACTATGTATGCCGTCGTTTTTTAGGCTAGTATCTTAGTACGCAGCATTTATGGAGAGCTTATGGAAAAGAATGAGGCAATTAAGCGAGCACAATTCCGCGGATTTCTTTTTGAGCTAGCAATAGGGGCATTGCTTGAAAAGAACAATTTTCATCGCATAAACCCCTACGGTCAACCAAAGCAACGAATTCGCGAAAATAGATCCGGTTTTTTAGAAATAAAAGGGCGTGGGTGTTGGCATCAAATCGACTGTCCTTATGATTATGATGTTGCCATACCTTTTTCTTATCCTTTACGTCTTTTAGGCGAGGTTAAGTTTTACAATAGTAAAGTTGGAAAAGAACATATTCGTGAGTTTATTGGGACTCTGAAAGATATTCAAGAGAACTATTTCATGATTGATGGAAAACCTGTCGAAAAGCATTTCCCTAGAACGCTTGAATTTGGTGTATTCATCTCAGCAAATGGTTTTAAAAAAGAAGCGGAGCGACTTGCTTACGCTCAAGGTATAAAGACTCTTTCTTACGAAAATAATAAGGTAATTGCAAGAATTAAAGACAATATATACTTGCTGTCTGAAAAGTACTTTTTGCCAAATAAAATCGATTTAGCTGGACGAGAAAAGCTTAGGGTTCTTTTCAAAAATACGGATTACTTTGACATGTACTATGACTTGCCGTTTTTCTCTAGAGGATATCAAATGATGCTTCAAGATATCGTTCTGGATTTGATTCCTATAACGACTAACTTCATTGGAACAACTGCAACAGGTATATTCTTACATTTCTTAGGATATCAACCGTTTCCATTCGAATTGTTTTATGACACGGATTACGCGAATTGTAAAGTCTACTATGATATAGAAGAATCAAACACGAAATGTTTCAAGCTGCTTTTCACTGGTGATTCGAAGCATCGAGAATATTATTTCACTCCTCCATCAAGTCTTAATAGAGCTGCCTCATTCGGTTCGCTTGCTGTTCTTCGTAGTAAAGAAGAGCACTTCAGCAAGATATTTGTTACCATCAAAGATACACGCAGCTTCATTACACGACAACTTGTACTGAATCTTGATCGTGATTGGTTTAATGCAGCATACTATGAGGCTAAAATCAATAATTGATTAAGGAAGGCAGGTCGGCGAAATCGCCTGCCTGCCTTATAAATACTATAGCCTAATGTCCTTAACGGAAGTCTACCCTGACTTCATTGAACGAGGAATCCTTGTCAAACCAGTACGACCAAACGAGGCTGCCCGTCGAATAGCCAAACACCTGAGCAAGATCCAGCGCATTGATTTTCACATGGGACGCATAGTCCTGCACGTCCTGTGTTGCGCGCTCCAGATCGCTGTTCTTGCCATTGACGTAGCGCTCCGCTTCCTTGCGCGCGATGGCCTGTGCTTCCTCCAGCTCATCCAGCGAGGTGAGGAAGTTATTGAACATATCGCGTTCCATCTGCGAATACTGCTGATACGACTCCTGCCGGACCGGACTCTGCGCGCTGAGACGCACGACGCTGAAGCTGCCGGTGTTATGATTGGCAGTTCCAGATGTAGCAGAGGGGTCCGTTGTATCAGTCGGTGTCGGCGTGTAGTATTCCGGTAAAATCGAAGGCGTGATCTCCGGCGTCGGCTCCATCGTCGGCAGCAGTTCATCCGCCGCAAGCGCTTCCGAGACATAGTCCACCAGCGAACGCGTGGTGTCAAGATACTGCGTCGCAATCATGTCCGCCCATCGATAATTCGCATATGTCGAGGTATATTCTCGCTCTTTTGGAACATCAATGCCGTAAACCTCTTTGATTACTTCAACTCGATTCGTTTGGTCCGTAATCACGAATTTCCAATTGAAAATGTTGG
The DNA here is from genome assembly GCA_039683525.1 of Clostridiaceae bacterium. Lineage (GTDB taxonomy): Bacteria > Bacillota > Clostridia > Christensenellales > CAG-138 > UBA7703. The sequence goes on along the minus strand of JBDKRF010000390.1, from coordinate 1,513 downwards.
CTTCGGGACCACTCATGGAATACATGCCGATGTTATTCTTATCCAGCGTATAGGCAAACTTCGTCAGCGCGGCGGTCTGCCCCAGCGTGCAGTTGGTATAGAGCTGGCCTTGGAACGAGTTGATGATATCCGGAACCTTGAGAATCAGGTTCTGCTGTTGCATTGAATCAAAGATTGCAATCAGCATTTCCTTCTGACGATTTACGCGGTTGAAATCGCCACCCTGGTTCACATACTTGCGCACACGCAAGTAGTCCAACACGCCCTGTCCATTTAGATGTGTCGGGCCTGCCTCGTAGCTGCGCCCCATCATCTTAAATGTGACATCCATGTTGTAGTCCACGCCGCCGATCGAATCGACCAGCTGCTTGACCGCGGGCATCGTAACCGCGTAGTAATAGTTGACCGGAATACCGCCGAGCATCCAGCTGGCGGCATCGCAAACCTTCAGGAATCCGGCGCCGCCGGGAGCATCAAATCCACCGCCGCAGTTGATGGAGGCGTTGAGTTTGTAGATGCCCTTCACGCCGGGAATCTTCGCGTAGGTATCGCGCGGGAGCGAGATCAAATCCACGCGGTTCTTGTCGAAATTGATCGCCATGACCATCATGACGTCCGAATGATACTCGTGTTTACCGGTCCAGGTCTCGCGCTCCTCCGCATAGTCCACGCCGATGAGCAGCACATTGACGATGTTTTGCATCATGGACGTATCCGCCTGCGCGCTGATCACTTCGTAGGGATCGAGCGTGGGTGTTGGCGTAGGTGCGGCAAGATTCGGCGTCGCCGTTGCGCCGGAGGGATCGACCGCGATCACCTCCGTCGGGTCCTGCTGCGCGGTGTTGACGAACTGCTTGCTGGGGTTTAGTAAAAGCGCATACGCAAACACGCCGCCGACCGCCAGCAGCAGAATGCCGCCAACGAGCAGCACCGCCCAGAGCGCGCGTTTCTTCTTCCGCGCGGGTTTGCGCGGTCCGCGTACATGCGTGGAAGGAAAGACGTCTGTCGGAACAAACGGCTCAACCTCCATACCCATATCGTCATATTCGGGCTCCGCTTCTCTTTGCGACGCCAGTTCTGTCTCTTGTTTACGCGCTCGCTTTTCGCGCGCTTGATTTGAGGAATTTCCCTTTTCGGGCGTGTGATCAGGTGTTCGGGCCATTGCTTCGCCGTGTCCTTTCATCTTTGCATACCGTATTTATTATAGCAGGATTTCCCAAAAATCCGCGGTTCATTCCAATTATTACAAATAGTTTACAAAGTGATCGTGTGAGAAACCTGAAAAATCGGCGAATTTCCGCGGAAAATCCAAAAACAACATTCTTGCGGCAATGCGGGCATATGCTTTTCACGCGCGCCGAAATAGGATATACTATACACTGCGTTTGACGGACAACGTCTAGTTTTGTTGCCCGCAGCACACAAGACGAGCCGGCGGAAATTCGCCTGCTCTTCCTCTCCCGAACAACCATCAAAGGAGTGTTCCCATGGTCGTCATTATTCCGGCTTATCA
>JBDKRF010000389.1:0-4396 GCA_039683525.1 Clostridiaceae bacterium | reverse complement strand
GAAAACACGGTGAAATCCCATCTCTTCCGCGCACGCGATATGCTGCGGGAACAGTTGAAAGGGGAGTTTCAGGATGTTTAAAGAGCAGTATATCCGTGACAACGACAAGCTAAAAGCAAAGGAGACGTTGCTCATGGAAATCAAAGAAAAACACACGCGTGAGAAAATTGCCCTCACGCCGAGACAGAAATTCGTCCGCTACGGCGCGGTATTCGCGGCCTTCGTATTGGTCGCAGCCGGCGTATTCGGCGTCACCCAACTGGGCAAAGGCACTTCTGCCGCGCCCGTAAACGCAACCCTCTCCGCCGCGGATTCGTCCGATGTGCGCGAAGTAAAGAACTACGATGACATCTATGGGCTCATCGAGTCTATGCAGAACAGCAATTCCGCCTACAACGGCGGCGTAGTGATGGAGAGCGCGGTCTCGGACGGCGCAACGGCAGCAGCTCCCGCAGCAGCGGGCGAAGCCAAGACGGATTCCATCGCCCAAGCGCCCGCGACGGACACCGGCTCCGTAGACTACTCCGGAACCAACGTGCAGGTCAAGGGTGTGGATGAAGCAGACATCGTGAAAACCGACGGAAACTACATCTACTATCTGGCCGGCAACCAGCTCAACATCCTTAAGCCGGACGGTGCCGCCACTAGGCTCGTCTCCAGCACACCGCTGAGCAGCGACGACAGCTGGTGGGGCTATAACTCCGAACTGTTCCTGTTGGGCAACCGGCTCATGATCATCACCCAGAGCTACAATACCGTCTGGATCAACGACACGAACGGCGGATATCAGAACAACACCGACCAGACCAATGCGGTCATCTATGATATCTCCAACCCGGCAAAGCCCACGCAGGTGGTCTCTCTGGGCCAGAGCGGCACCTATGTCAGCTCCCGCATGATCGGTGACTTCGTCTACCTCGTGACCTCGCAGTATATCTACAGCCCGGTTAAGGGTACGCCGATCACCTACATTCCCTCGACCACCGTTGACACCGAGAGCAAGCTGCTCCAGCCGACCGACCTTTACATCGGCGGTAACCCGCAGAATGCGGCCTACACCGTGGTCGGTTCCATCAACCTCAAGAGTGGAGCCGCCTTCACCTCCGCCAAGGCAATCTTCGGCGGAACGAGTGAGCTCTACGCAAATGCAGATCATCTGCTGCTCGCGTTCTCGCGCTACGAGGAAGAAGCCCAGCCCATCGCGCCGGACAAGGACGGCAAGAACGTTCAGATCACCCGCAGCTCTTCCAGCACGGACCTCGTCCTGCTGGGGTTGTCAGAAGGGCAGATCACGAAGCTCGCCAGCGGCAACGTGCCCGGCAGCCTCCTCAACCAGTTCTCGATGGACGAGTATAAGAACGTCATCCGCATCGTGACCACGCTCAACAACTGGGAACAGCGCATCTATACGGACGGACTTGACACCTACGAAAGCGACAGCACGAGCGCAAACGCGCTCTATACGCTGGACCTGAACCTCAAGGTGCTCGGCAAGATCGAAAACCTCGCCAAGGACGAGTATGTCAAGAGCGTCCGCTTCGACGGCGACATCGGCTACTTCGTCACCTTCCGCCAGGTGGACCCGCTGTTTGCGGTGGATCTGAGCAATGCCGCGAGCCCGCGCATTCTAGATACGCTCAAGATTCCGGGATTCTCGGAATACCTGCACGTGTTCAAGGATAACCTGCTGCTCGGCATCGGCTATAATGCCGACGAAACCACGGGGCAGATGCAGGGCGTGAAGCTCTCCATGTTTGACACCTCGGACAAAGCGAACGTCAAGGAAGTGACCACTTCTAAAGTGGACGCGAGCTGGACCATCGTCGGCAGCAACCACAAGGCAATCCTCGTGGACGCGCAGAAGAACCTGATCGCCTTCCCGGCGGACAGTGCCTACTTCATCTACCGTTACACGGCGGATCAGGGCTTCGTGCTCGCAGCCCGCGTCAGCATGACGGCGGATCTCTCGAGCTGGAACCTCAGGGGCATGTTCATTGGGGACTACTTCTACGTCCTCGGCGACTCGGGCGTCACGGTCATCTCGCTTGCTGATTTCACCGTGCTCACCACGGTCAAACTCGGAAAATAACCGAACAAAACAAGCAACAATAAGACACAACAAAAGCGGGCGAAAGCCCGCTTTTGCGTTGCGCGTGATGCGCGTTATCCCAAAATAAACTTATTGAGCTTCTTTGGCTCCGCCTGCGGATTGACCGAAAGCACCTGCTTGGTAATCGCCTGAATTGCATCGTCTTTTGTGATCTTCGCGGCCTGAGCAAAGACATCTGCACCCCAGAACTGCTCCGTTGTGCAGAATACAGTGGAGTACCAGCCGTACTCTTCCCCCTTTTGCGAGAGCTTTTGCTGGCGGCCGCACATGGTGAGGAACATGCGCATCTGTAGTTCCGTCAGGCTGCTGTCAAAGCGGCTCTTCTCCTCCGCGCCAAACCCCGCAAGCGGTTTGATGGCGTGCAGCGGCAGCGTGCCATACTCCAAAATCGTGTTGTAGATGCGCTTTGCCGCGTGGCTCAGCGTTCCGTCCGCATACGCTCCATCAAACTCCTCTTTCCCTCGGCGCGCAGCGAGAAAATACGGCGCCCAGTCCTTCGTGATATAGCCGCTCTTTTTGAAAAAGACTTTGCCGTAGGCGATGTCGTTTCGTTCGTCCAGCACGCGCATGCGCCACTCCCACGGGTCCGTCTCCGGCGCGCCCGTGTGCCAGCGAACGGGGGTCTCATACGGCGGCGTTTCGTCCCAACTCCAGGGAATCACAGAATAGATTCCCTCGTTGTTGCCGCCGCCCATCGAAAACCCGGCCCGCAACACCGCCGTGGTGAAATCCTGATAGCTTCGAATTTGATTTTGTTCCACCGTATCGCCTCCGCTTTTTTTTTGCTTTTATTATAGCAAAACAAACGAATGTGCGCACGATTGTTTTTTCTTCGTTACACCTTCGGCACAACTCGCAAGCGAATGAGTTTCTTCACGTCCTCCAAAACCCGCGCATCGGTCACGCGAATCATCAACCAGCGCGCGCCGTTGAAGGCCTGGGTACGCGCAAAAAGCTCCCGAGTATAATCCGAGCAGGTCGGCTGCAACAGCTCCGCCTCCGCCGCTTCCTTCGCGCCGATGGTGACCAGCGCGGTGAACTGTCCTTCGTCGGGATAGAGCGTACAAAGCGCGCGCCCGCCTTTTTTATACTTCACGTTCCAGCCCGGCGCGCCGCTGCAGGTGCTGTGCTCCACCTTCGGCTCAATTTGATAGGACTTCTCCGCCCATCGGCAGAGTTCACCCCAAAGCGGGCTCGCGATATACTCCGAAATCTGCTCCAGTGTGGGTTGCTGCGACTTTGGGTAGCGTTGAAACCAACTCATACGTCTCTCCCTTTTCCGATTGGATATTGCCGTCCGCAACCGCTGCATCTGCCGAAATGCAGATCGATCAAATGACCGCAGTCATTGCAGGTATGCGCCGCAATCTGTTCGCTGACCTGCGCCTCCGCGCCGATCTCGCGCAAGCGCGCCGCATCCGCAGCCAGATCGACGCCATATCCTTCGCGGTATCGCTTGCCGAACGCCTTGACCCGCTTACAGGGGCGCTCCGCACAGTCTGCGCAGGAGAAATACCCGTGCTCCAGAACGCACGCACGCATGACGCACTTGCGCTGGTAAGTGTCCGGCTCGCTCAGGCGCGCGCGGCATCCCGGGCAGGGGTTCTTGCCCAAGTGCCGGTAGCAAAGCAGGCAGTTCAGCCCGCACGGGGCAAGCATGTTGACGTCGATCGTGTCCGGTGGTTTCATGCGACTTCCTTTCCTCTCGGCTAGTCCGCGTTTTCGGGTTTGGGTTATGCCTGCCAGCGCTTGAGCTGCGGAAAATGCTCGTGCATCATCGCGCGGGCGCTCTCCTCGGTCATGCCGGGTACGTTCTCAACCGTGGGCTTGACGCAGAACTCGATCATCTCTTCCATGGTGCAGTTGGCTGTAAATGCACCGTTTGCGTAGCAATAACTACAGTAATCGCGGCTTTTCGTTCCGTCCGCCTCCGTGCCGTAGAGTTCGTCCGACTCACCCATTGGCATACCGCAGCTCTGGCAAAATCGCTCTTCCATATTCGTTCCTCCTGAATCTTTTCTGTTTTGATTCTACGCGGATGAACCTGACAAAAGCTGTCATGTTCTGATTTTTTGATCCTCTTTTATGTGCTGCTGCCAGATCGCCTTTGCATAGTCCGCAATCATATGGCGCATGCTCTCAGGCGCAAGTATGGTCAGCTCGGTGCCAAAAGAGAGCAGATAGCTCACCACCCAGCTGTCCTGCGGCATCGCGACATCTACGCGCAGGGAACCCTCCGCCTGCCGTGAAATCGTCGCGCGCTCAAACTCGTCATACACGCGAAAC
>JBDKRF010000388.1:0-4630 GCA_039683525.1 Clostridiaceae bacterium | reverse complement strand
GCGAACAGCTCCTCAAGCGGGTTTGTCATTTTCATCGCCCTTGTACGGGCATAAGTCAATATAAAAACCGCCATCAGACTTAGAGCGTTTGAACTCCTCCATCGCCCTGCCCGATTCAATCAACGTCGCCTTGCGTTCGGACGCGATTTTGACGGCCTGTTCTTCCGACCGTGCGTAAAGGGTAAACCACCACGAACCGACCAAGAGTCCACCTATGCGCCAATTTGTAAATATCACGCGTTCAGTTAAAAGCCCGCCATCATCATTAAACGGGTTTAATTTCCTCACGTTCGTTTCAGTCGGGTTTATCTCAACTTCATAAAAACCTAAACCTTCATCGAGCCTGGTATACTGCTTGCCGACATCCCACTCTTCAACTTCGGTTTCTGGATTGATTAATTCCCTATACTCTTCCGCCTCTTCAAGCGTTGCGAACACTGCCTCAATGCGATTTTCACCATACGCCCCGTCAATAACGATATAAACCTTATCCATGCTTCACCTCCACCCGCTTATTCCACAGCACAGCCGCCGGCGTTGGATCAAAATTGCGGGTCGGCTCGCTCCTCGTGGACAATCCGCACGCCACGCAAAACACGCGCACCCACGTTCCGTATACCTCAAATTGCGCACGCGCTTCGCCTTTACAGCATGGGCAGGCATCTAAACTGATTTTAGAGTCGCTCATTTCTCACCACCTTGACTATCATCTTTATCCTCCTCCTTACCCTCATATGTCAAAACAGAATTTGGCAAGAAAACTTTAGACTTGCCTATCAGAACATAAACTCCGTATTTCGTTGTTTTGACAATTGGATATTCACCGCTTGTCGGCAATAAATGGAGCGTGCTATTTGTCTCCAGTTTGTCCGTCATTTTTATCCTCCTCTTCCTGCTCTTGCATTTCCACATAACGGACAACGCTTGAGTTTATGTTTCATTCCTTGCTCCTTTTGCGCTTCGTCCTTCGTTGTCTGCGTAGGTCTGTTTCTTCTCATCAGACCAATACGCTAATGGTTTCGGCTCCGCTTTCAACGCGGCGTTCTCAGCTTCCAACTCAGCGATGCGGTCGTTGAGTTCTGCAATCCTATTGTATATGTCAAGCACGCTGATTTTCAGCTTTCCGTCAGGCGCGATTGTTTCAAACTCGCAATAGCAGTCCTGCCAATTGCGAATTTCTGCCTCAAGTTGAGCGATACGGGCGGTAAGTTCCTGCCGCTCCTGCTCGTCTTTGTTCGCGGTAACACGTAATTCATCGTCAACATAACTCAAAACTGCATACTGACACACCGTCAGTTCGTTTCTCGCTTCGTGGAGATGGCGCTCTAACAACTTGACAAGTTCAGGTATGCTATTCATTTCCTCATTTCCTTTCCGACCCAATCGGGTTTGCCCCATTCGTCAACAGTTTCAATAGGTTTCAGCTTTGCCTTCAACTTGGCATTCTCGTCCATAAGCTCTCTAATACGCTTCCTAAGTGAAATGATAACGCGGACGCCAATGCCACCCTGTTCTGCTATGTTATCCAATTCCCAAAGCAGCAAAAAACCAAACAAACCCATCGCCACGCCAATCAAAATCAGTACAATGTCATTCATCACATCACCCCTTGATATTCCCAAGCGGTCTCAATTCGACCAGAACGCTTACCAAATCCGACTGATTTTCCATGACAACGTCAATCGGTTTATATGCGCCCGGCGCTTCGTCCAAGTCAGATACCGTCCGCAAGCCATGCACAATTCCGCTCATTTTTTCGCGTTCAGCGTCCAAGTCTAATACGCGCTCAGCTTCTTTTCTGCCAATCCTGCGCCCCGCTCCGTGTGAGCAAGATTTGAAACTTTCTGGATTGCCATTGCCAACGACAATATAACTGGAGGTGCCCATCGAGCCAGGAATTATCCCAAACTCGCCATTACGGGCAGATATTGCACCCTTACGGTGCACAATCACGTTTTTGTTAAAATGGTTTTCTAAAGCCGCGTAATTGTGGTGCACGTCCAGGTAACTTTCAGCGTCAGCAGACATAACATCCAAAACCGCGGTCATTATCCGTGAACGGCTCGCTTCGGCAAACTCCAGACAGTAATTCATCGCTCTATAATAATCAGAGCCTTCGCTCGTTTCAAGCGGTAAGAACGAAAGCTCTTTTGTGGGGATATCTGAAAACCACCGCTCGCAGAGCGCTTCAGCTTGCTTGTGAAAGTAATTCGCGGTTTTTAGCCCAAAGTTGCGGCTGCCAGAGTGAACCATCACCCAAGTGCCGCAGTCATTACCTTGTTGAATTTCGATAAAGTGATTTCCGCCGCCAAGTGTGCCAAGTTGTTTCCGCGCGGAAGAAAGCTCTTGCTGGATAATCTGAATATCCGGCGCCCTATCGAATCCTTCCCATTCCTGGTCGTCTTGATGGTGAGCAAACCCAACGGGCACGCGCTCACGGATGCCTTCCACAAACGACTTTATTTGCTCGTTTGTAATGTAAGTTAAGTCGGTTTTCACCGCCGTCATTCCGCAACCAATATCCACGCCAACCGCATTCGGGACAATAACATCTTGTGTCGCTAAAACCCCGCCAATTGGCATCCCATAGCCTTGATGACTGTCCGGCATAATGGCAATGTGCTTGTAGGCAAACGGCAGGTTCGCAAGGTTTTTCGCCTGCTCCAATGCGCCGTCCTCAATGTCATCCAACCAGAGTTTGATTGGTATTCTTTCTGTCGTGATTACCTGTTTCACTTTTCGCTCCCTTCTCTTGCACAAATCAGGCAGTTAGTAAGGTTCGCCATCTTCGTCCTCGTCTTCGCTCTTGCTGGACAAAAAGCGCACTACATTCGCGTTCAGTTCATAGTTCGCGCTCCACGTCCCATCCGCGCGCTGGAACACGCGCGGGTTTCCGGTCTGGTCCGCATACAGGCTGCCTTCCACCAGCAGCTTCGAGCCCTTTTTCGCGTACCTGGCAACGGCTTCGGCTGTATTGCCCCAGGCGGTACAACGCCACCAGATGGTCGAGTCAACGCGATTTCCGTCCGCGTCGCGCTTGCTGTCATTCGTTGCCAGCGAAAAATTACAGATTGCCTTGCCGGAGGGTAAAGTTTTCAGCTCCGGGTCGCGCCCAACATTTCCAATCAACATGACTTTTTGGTACATTTATGCTCCTATGCTTTCTGGCTTGCTGCCCAATTGAGTAAATTCAAAACTTGTGCGGGAGTGTAATTTATGCCAATGATATCTCCAGTCTCCGGAAATCCGACAAATTCTCCACACGGATGGACTACAGCCACTTCCGCGTTATCGCACCGAACATTGCCGGTGATGGTGGTGTCCAATTTTTTATGGTAATTAGCGCAGTAGCTATTGCTCCCGAACTGAATTGAGACGGTATAGCCATTCTCAAAAGTAATTCTAAAGCCACTTCCAACACCCCTAAAAGCGCTAATTTCAAAACCTTCTGCCATTTATGCTCCTATTTCTGCTTGCTCTTGATAGTGTTTCAGCCGTTTCTCCATGTCCGCCGCCATAGCCGGATAACCAAACTGCCACGCCGTTTCAATGAAGTCTTTCCAGTCCCACTCGCACAAATGGTTTTGGTCTAACTTGCTCATCAATTCGCGCTTCCAATCAACCAAAAACTTGTAATGCTTCACTTCCTCACCGCCTTTCGTAAGCTTTCGCCATTCAAAACCAACACCTTGTTTTTTACATCCCGAATACGGTCCACCAGATATGCGTCAAACACGCTCTCCGGCGGATCGTTCGAAATCAATACAGTCATCGCTCTGCCGCGCAAGGCGTTACGATAACGCGCGTCCACAATTTCACCAACACTTTCGCGCACAAAATCCGTGTCGTTTACCCGCCCTATTTCGTCAATGACCAGCCATAAAACATTGCCGAAGCGGTCTATCCGGCGCGCTAATTCAGCTTGCCCGTAATCGTTCGAGAACGACGCCCGCAAGTAATTCGCAAGCTCCGAATGCCGTCTATATAGCGCAGATCCGAACATATCAACGGCTTCTACCGTTGCCGCCCGGGCAAGCACCGTCTTGCCAATTCCAAACGGACCCTGAATGTATAACATCCCAGAACCGGCTTTTCGTAAATTCAGCAAAGCGTTCCCGATATTCGTTCTCACGGCGTTTCTTGGCAGCAAGGCTGGAATGCGCTTATCGTTCAGCTCCACGCCCGCATCAAGGTATTTCGCCGGATCATTCGGACATAGCTCCACGCCCAGGTCGCCGTGATCAATAAAACCTGCGCCGTGACAAATTTTGCACTCAGAACCGCAAGTCATCATCCACCTCCAAACCGTCGTCATCTATCACGATCTCACTTGCGCGGCTTATTTCATACCCGCCCATATCAGGTTTACCGCGCCGGCTATTATGCCCATTATTGCTTTTCGGACGCGCGTCTACTTTGAAGCCGTTCTTTTTCCAACCCTGCAATACCTTCTCGACATAAGACCACTTTTTGACAGATTGTCGTACAGCTTCGCGCATCGCCTCCATCACCCATTCATCACTTGTTTCTGCAACCGCAGCCTTTATAAGGTCAGCGGCATGCTCATTCAGCCCCCCAAAAATATCCTCATAAACAGCAAAAACGTTTTTCGCGCGCTCTGTTGTTGTTA
>JBDKRF010000387.1:0-5122 GCA_039683525.1 Clostridiaceae bacterium | reverse complement strand
GAACCTTGCCTACTGCTATAACTGCCTCTCCACACGCGCGATGTATGCAGGTGTGGCGCTGCTGGTGTCCTGCACGGTTGCGGAGTTCTTCGTCAAGCGCGGCATCTGGCTGCAGCACCGCGCGCAGACGCTCGCGCTGTTTGGGATGTTCTCCCTCGCGGTGGACTATATGGCGCAGCCCGCGTTCGGCATCACATCCTCGTATAATCCTGCTGCATTGACCGTGGTGAGCGCGCTGGCGCTGCTGTCAAACCTTGCGGTACTCGTTTATGAGATCGTGATCATCGTCAAAACCAAGCGCAATCCCCTCACGCAGGAGCTTTATGCCGATCACAAGGCGTTCCAAAAGAATCTTGCGGCAAACGGCTTATAATGAATCAAACAGAAGCATGAGAGTCGCGGTTTCTGTGCTCACTATGCTTGCCTTGAATGATTCGTATCACCACATTGAAGCTCGAAACATTCGCCGAGTTTAAGTCGAGGTTGAAAGAGAAACTGCCGATTGGCGGATCCAGCGTTCGATCACAGGGCAATTTCATTCTGGATCTTGCACAACGTGCGTTCGACTGCGCAACGGATAACAGCCGTAATGCGGCATCATAAAACAATCTCGCCGGTGTGAGACTGCAAGAAAGCAAACAAAAAACCACCCATTGGGTGGTTTTTGTTTGTCTAAAAACAGCCAAAGCGGATGCAATGAAACAGTTATCGTAGGGCGTTCCAGTTTCTTATTTATAAGTAGATTACGGTAACATGAACACGGTAATGAAACGACAAATACGAGGACAGTTATGAATTCCCTGCCGCCATGTTTGCGACATGCGAAAGAGCGGCAGACGAATTGCCAGAGATTGTCGAAAGCGAAGCGGAGATAATCAGGCTGATTTGCAAACTCTTTCGTGAAGGACGACACCGTCCAGTATTGCCCGATAGCTTGAGCGCCTGCGCATCCTTTGTGAAAAGCTGGACGATGCCGATCAAAGAAAGAGGGCAAATGCTGATGCGTCTGGTGTTACTTATAATTGCTTGTACGGGTATGCTTTTGATCGATTTTGATAAACAATGATATCCTTGTTTAGAATTTCCCCGTTTCTGATATCGACAGCGTCGTTTACGGTGCTGCTTTCCGTTTCTTCAATAACAAATTCGAGATATGGCAATATTGCTTTTGAAATTTCCCATGTTGCACTATTCCATAGCAAGGTCGGCGTATGGTCAACGCCGTAATACTTAATTTTGCCAACGTCGAAAACTGGTTCTGCAAAGGTAGTCGGGCGCGCGAAACAGAACCCCATGCCTTTTGAGCAGCTTACATCGATAATAAGACAAGCAGACGTAAATTTGGGGATATCGCTCTCGCAAACCAGTACAATGGGAGCCGCTGTATTCTGTAGGATTCCGTTTACGATAATATCAACGCCACACAATGCATCAATCATCGGGGTTTTCGTGCCGTCCATATGGCAAACTTCGTATGCACCGGATTCGGAAAGAACGAATTGCTTGTAGACGATTCCTGGTATTTGATTTGCGATCAGAGAAGTTGGACGTTGCGTGTAAACGGTGATGCTATGCACGCCATGCGCTTGCAGAGAAGTTATCGCACCGCGACTGACCGAGCCAAAGCTGATAACGGCAGCTGTGAGGGAAGGACCGAAATTTCCGTCTAATCCGATGATTTCGAGTGCATGCTGTACGCCGGAATAACCAGCCAGTTCGTTGTTCCGATAAAAGATATGAAGGAGCTCACGCGCCGACGCATAATACATGTTTTCCCACGCGATGAGCGTTAGTTTCTTATCGATGGCTTGCTGTGTGATCAAGCGTTGTTGTACGCTGTGCAACCATCCCCAGATTAACGTCCCGTTCTGGACTTCTTCAAAGTCTTCAATCACTGGCTTTGTAATGAGGACTGCCGGAAAGTCATGAAGCAATTCTTTGCGACTAATCAGTTGATTTCCAGTTAAATATTGAATTTCATCATCACCCATCCCAAATGGCTCACCGTACTTTTTTTCAAAAAACAGGTGGCGGCGTAATCTATCCGGAATGGATGCGATCTGCAACGGGTGGATCGGTCGCCTTTTTTCGTTTTCCTTCCTAGATGTTCCAATGACTGCAATATTCATGTTTTACTCCTTTGCGAATGATGCGGGTGGAACGCACAGCGTCTGATTCGACATGAGAAATCAATCTCATGAGTGTGATGTTCAATAAAAGACAAAAAGCGCTTGCAGAATCGCAAGCGCAAAAAATGGAGTACAAAAATACACCCCAATTAGACCTTTCAAACGCTTACGAGATTAGCTGACGGGTTCGGGTCGAAAGGCACCCTACCGATACAGAATCGGATTCACCCCAAACAATGGTTCTCCCGCTCTTCTATTAGCACATAGAAGACTCAGCTATTCAGTTGTTACTGAAATCATATAGCGAAAAGCAAGGCCTGTCAAATTTGTCACTCAGGAGAAAAACGTTCGATACTTTGAAACGGTACTTAGGGGGTTCTAATTTCGAGCTATCACTGTCTTGAATTGATTTTATGCACGGTCGTTGTATGATCCGGTTTGCTCCGAGAAACGCATCCGATAAAAAACGCCAAGTTAGCGCGTTTCTTCGTTTTTGGGCAAAAAAAACCCCACCGAAATTGTATCTACTTCGGTGGGGTTAGCTGGCTAAACCCTTACCAAGTTATACAATCGCGCGAAATGCGGGGGGTGGGCGGAAGTTGTGTGCAAATGACCTTAGGTCGGGAGCAAAATGGATGATCAGATCATTCTACTTAAACTAAATGATTCATAATATAGTTACTCTCGGCTCAGTCAGCATATCACAAAGTCAATCTGTACATCTTTGCAAATACTCTTCTTCATTTCGTCCACCTTCTCCGTCTCTTCGGTTTATCCATGTTGTGGTTTTATGAATACTGGGAGACAACGTTTACCGCGGACATGAAGGGGCTTATGGACGCGATCGCAGAGCAGCACGCGCCTAATGCAGTGGGCCTCATGGACGGTTACTAGGCCGTGCAACGGGCGCTTGCCGCAAAAAGAAGCAGCAGACGAAGAGACAGTGGTTAAGATCTGAACGAAGTTCCTGACATTTTTAATCATGAATTGAAATACAAAAACCCGCTTCACGGCGGGTTTTCTGCTGAAATTACCGAATGGTTCCTGTTTCACTTGAGCGTGGGGAGCTTGCAACAAAACAACTTATACGGTCTGCAATTTTGGCAAACTCAGTTCATTGAGGCGCGCGATGGCATGATCTTCCTCCTGCGCGGAAAGGAATGTGATTCTGCGCAGCGCGTTTGCATAACGAAACTCATTTGGGGCGGGAGCGTCGCAGATGATTGCGCGCAAACGTCCGATCTCACAGAATGTCATCAGTGCGTTCCTTCCGAATTCCGCACCGTCCATAAGAAGTATGATGTCGCGGTTCCATTGCGCAACGTTCTTTTTTACCTCAATCTCCGAATAGCTGGAGCTGGTCAGCCCCCGCTCGATTGTGACACCGTCCGACTTGAGAAATACGAGATCGATGGACATCTTGGAGAGCTCCTCCAGTGCGCTTTTGCCGGAGAAAGAAGAAGTCTCGCTGTTGTATATGCCGCCTAACGCAATGACATTCAGGTTGGGAAACTGGGATGCCAGTGAAAGAACAGACAGATTGTGTGAAATCACAGTGATGTTTTGCTTTTCGGAAAGACAAGACAGCAGTTCGAGTCCCGGCGTGCCCGAATCCACGAAGATACTCATGCCGTCTTTTACAAAGGATGCGGCACAAGCGCCGATCTTGCTTTTTACATGAGCGGGATTTGCCTGAAAAGGAGCGTTGTATTGCAGTGCATCGTGCGCCCGGTTTCGGGTTACCCCGCCATAAACTTTGATGATTCGATTTCGGCGAATGAGCTCGGTGATGTCGCGCCGAACGGTGCTCATGGAGACGTGATAATGCCGGCACAACTCCTCCAGTGAAGAAGTGCCGGATAGGAGTATGTATTGCTCCATGTCGTTGAGTCGGTTAAATTTCACAAGTCCCTCTCGTCGATTGCGCATAGATCTAAGTTCGCCATAGAAAAGATCACAAGAATCATTCGATATCGTCGATCCGAACGGGACGGTTTTCGTTCATAGATTTTTTGCAGGCGAGCGCGAGCTGAATCGTCCTGCGGCCATCCGAAATGCCAACTTCTGTTTCGGTATCGTTGAGAATGCTGTCAACAAACGCGCGGATTTCCGCCCGATAGCTGTCCATATACCGCTCAAGGAAGAACCACAGCGGTTTTTCGGATACGATTCCGTCCACCGTGGAGAGAACCATCGTGGAAGGCAGGTCGTTTCCGTTTTGCACGCAGCCCTTACTGCCGAAGACCTCCGCGCGCTGATCGTAACCGTAGACTGCCTGACGGGAGTTGTCGATGAGCGCGAGCGCGCCGTTTGCCATCGTGGCGGAGACCGTCGCGGTGTCCACGTCGCCCGCTTCGCCGATGGCGGGATCGATCAGCACCGCACCGCGCGCAAACACCTCAACCACCTCGCTGCCGGAAAGATAACGGATCATATCTAGATCGTGGATCATCATGTCGAGGAATAAGCCACCGGACGATTGAACAAAGCCCGCATGCGGCACCTTTGGATCGCGGCTGCTGACGCGAACGAACTGCACGTCGCCAATTTTGCCATCGAGCACCGCCTGACGAAGCACGCGAAAGTTGTGGTCATAGCGGCGGTTAAAACCGACCTGATACTTCAGGTTTTTTCCCGCAGCGTTCAGCGCGGCTTCCACCTGCGCGATCGTTGCGAGGTCGTGATCGATCGGCTTTTCGCAGAAGACATGCTTACCCGCATGGATCGCTTCCATGGAGATCTTCGCGTGCAGGTCGGTCGGGGAACAGATGAGGATGGCGTCGATCTTCGGATCGTCGATGATGTCGTGATAATCGGAGACGATCTGACCGATGCCGATGGCGCGCGCCAGCTGCTCCGCTTCCGCGCTGATGGCAGGATCAGCCAGGGAACGGATGACTGCATTGGGTACGCCCGAGGCGATCCCCCTCATATGAACCTGCCCGATCCGGCCAGCGCCGATGATGCCAATCTGAACCATATCTGTTCCTCTC
>JBDKRF010000386.1:0-7516 GCA_039683525.1 Clostridiaceae bacterium | reverse complement strand
GCGATCTCCTCCGCGCCGTATTCCTGCACGCTCTCCTGCGTGTGGCGAATCGGCACCGCTAGCTGAAACGTCGGGATGCCAAACGCGCGCGCCTCGATTCCGTTGCCCATGAGGCTGCCATCGCAGGTCGTGTTGCACTGCACCGCGCAAACGCCGACGAGCGGGTAATCGTCATCCAGCGCGACACCGAGCTCCGCCGCGGGCATCGGGCACACATCGCCGGGAATGCCAAACTGCTGCGCGCGGTCGATATAGTGGATCACGCCCTCTTGCGTCACCGTGGACGGCGTATAGATGATCGGAATCTCACGGCATACCATGTGCAGATTCGGGAACCCGTTCATGATCTGCGACATCATGTTTTCGTCAAACACCACGACGGTTTTATTGAACGCCTTGTCGTTTCCGCAGAGCGGGTCCGCGCGGAAGAGGCTGCCGATCGTCTCGCAGACATGCTCCACGATGAAGTCAAACTCCTTGTGCGCAATCCTGAGCTGCGCGCCGCGAAGTCCCTCCGTATGGCGGTCTACAAAATCCGGCACGGAGAGATAGTTCATCATCCAGCGGTAGCGGAAGAATCCCTTGAGATTCGCGGGTTTCGCCATAAACGCAATCATGACGCCCCAGTTTTTGAGCCAGCGCGTGTAGTCGTACCACGTGTCTTTCCAGCCGCGCCACTCGCGGCGCTTCTTCGTCTTGCCGCCGCGATAAAACGTTCCGAGCGGTTCGCTGTTGATTGCTTTGCCCATCAGTTTTTCTCTCCCTGTAATTTCTTAAACTCAATGCTCTCGACGAAGGCCTGCACGCGCGTACGAAGCTGTCCGGAAGAGCCGATCACATATGGCCGATCGATGGAAAGCACCGGATAGCCGTATTCCTCGTTCATGAAATGATTGGCGGCGGCGCGCTCATATCCCCAATAGTCGCAAAACTTGATTTGCTGATAGATGAGTCCATCCGCGTGGAACTCTTTTGCAAGGTTGTCCACATAGGCACGGCGCTCAACAATCTTTTCCGTGTCCATAAAGCGCGGGCACTGACCCCACGCAAGATATTGCCGGCAGATCTGGCTCAGCGCGTCCTCATCCTCTGTCAAAACGATCTCCTGCCTGCCCGGGAACGAACCGAAGCAGTAGCGATCCGCAACGACCAACGCGCCGCTTTCCTCGATCAGCTTGATCACGTCCGGATCGTCGATCTCGGAACCGACCAGCACGGTTCGGATGCGATATTGTTTCGTCTCGTCCGGCACGCGGACTTTGAGCTCCTCCAGCGTCTCACGCAGCGGCTCGACCATCAAATCCTTGGGCGCGCAGTAGCTCGCCGCGCAGAGAATGTGGAACTCATAGCCTGAAATGCGCGGGTATTCCTCTTTACGGAACTCGCCGATCTGCGTGATCAACCGGCAGACCTCGTTGTGCTCCGCAACCGCTTTTCTTAGCGCCGCGTCCGAGCAGTCCACGCCAAGGTGCGCGCTCATCGGCTCCAGCACATGCACGCGCATCTGCTTGATATAGTGCCTCAGCGCCGTTTCGTCCGACTTCATCGGCACATCGGAATACTCTACAAAGAAATGCTCCTTTGTGCAGAGATTCTGCCGCTCGATGTTTTCCACGCAGCGGTTCATCATGGCGCAGGCATCGGGCGCGATGATGCAGTCCAGAAACTGCAATCCGCCTTCCTCCGCAAGCTCCAACACTGCGCGGCAGTATTCGCAGCTCAAGCTCGTCATATAATAGGTACCGATTTCCATTGAACCCAGATGCGGTGCGCGCAGACGAACCGAGAAGCACCCGGGTACATTCATCAGCACCTCGGGAATCAGGCTGCAGACCTGGCCGACCGCGAAGCGCCCTTCGCTTTGCGCCGATCGCACCAGTTCGTTGTTCGCCTCCAGCAGCAGGTTTTCAAAATAGGTCAGGTGTTTTAAGTCCTTCATGCGTCCTCTCCTTTTATGACAAGCCTTGTTTTAGCTTTGGTTCTGCGTATTCTTGCGCTTCAGGCGTTCTTCGCGTGCCGGCTGTGCAGCTCTCGCATGCCTTCCACCTCGTCGCAAAGCGGCTTCATCTGGCAGCTGGCGCAGTCCGTCGCCAAGCCGCTGAAGATCGTATTGAGCGCCTTCATGCGTGCCTGAACGCCGTTTGCCAGCTCCTGCAGTGCGCCGTAGCACGCCGCGGGATCGGTGATAAACAGTATCTTGACTGAGATGAGGTTAGGCAGGCTTTGATAAGTGCGGATGAAGTCCGCCCCGACGCCGCGAAAGGAGATGCCATCCGCAATCGCCTCGCGGCTGAGCCGCACCTGCTCGCGATTGCTCTCGGGCGAGATGCGCATCATATAGCCTTTCGGAAACACGCGATACTTGACAAACGCCGCCTCGCAAAGCTCGCGATATTGATCCTCCTCGGCACCATCGAGCGCGGAAACGCGTACCAGCGCGATGCGCGCTTAGGCACAATCCCGCGCGATCTCGTTTAGATCCGGCCCGCAGAGGATGGTTTCGCTCACGGAGTCGAGCACATCTCCCGTCGTCACGCAGCAATACTGCACGCCGGGGTTTTCCGCGCCTCCGAGTTCATATGCCGCGTCCCGCTGCATCACGAGCTCGTTTTTGCCCGTATCCGGCCAGGCATCGGCGGGATCATACCCCCAACGATGCGTGATCAACGGCGTTATTTGGGTTTCTGTATCCGAGATGATCGCGTCAAACAGTTCCATGGTTTCCTCTGCTAGCAGAGCCTTGCAGCTCAGCAGGCAATGATCTCTTTGATGATAAACTCGCGTCCGCTGAGCGCATCCAGATGCTCGGAACCGCATTTGGGGCATTTCAGGTTGTATTGATACCCTGAGAATTCCTCACCACAGTCCTTGCAGCGCACGATTCCGGGGATGACCTCCATCTTGAGCTTGGTCTGCTCCATGCAGGTTTGATAGACCGCCGCAGGATAGCACTCCTCCACATAATGCGGAACTACGCCGGAGAGCTCGCCAACCTGCAACACGATGGTGTCTACCTGCGTCAAGCCCTCTTTGAGCATGATGGATTCAACGGTCTTCACGACCGCGCTGATGATGCTAAGTTCGTGCATGCGTTTCCCGCCTGTCGTTTATTTCTGCGTGAAGAGGTCTTTGACCGCGACAGAAGCGATCTTCGCCGTTCGCTTGACCACGTGCTTGGCGACCTCGATGGGCATCTTCTCAAACTCCGGGAACTGCCTGTCGTACTTCTTATAGAGTGAGATTGCGTCAAAGTGGCACTTCGTGGTGCACTGTCCGCAACCCACGCAAAGGTATTCGTCCACCACGGTCGCGCCGCAACCAAGGCAACGCTCGGTTTCCTTCTTGAGCTGCTCTTCGGTAAACGTAAGCCGCGTGTCGCGGAAGGAGCGCTCGTTTGCCTTGTCATGCTCCGGCTGCTGCCGACGCGTGTTATCATAGCTTTCGATGACGATGTTCTCTTTGTCCAGCGCGCGGTAGATTCTGCGGTCACGCCCTGCGGTCAGCGTCTGCCCCGGCTGCACAAAGCGGTGCAGCGAAATCGCCGCTTCCTTGCCCGCCGCAATCGCGTCGATGGCAAACTTCGGTCCCGTGAAGCAGTCCCCGCCGACAAACACATCCGCCTGTGCGGTCTGATAGGTAAACCCGTCCGCAACAGCCGTGTTCCCGCGGCCCAGTTCCACCTTAGCGCCTTTTAATAGATCGCCCCAGAGGATGGACTGCCCGATGGAGAGCAGAACATAGTCCGCAGCAACCGTGATGGTCTCGTTTTCGTCGTATTTCGGCGCAAATCGACCGTCTTCAAACACTGAAGTGCATTTCTTGAACTCCACGCCCGTCACTTTGCCGTTTTCCACCAGAATGCGCTTGGGACCCCAGCCGTTTTGAATCTGAATTCCCTCTTCCTTCGCTTCCGCAATCTCTTCCGGCAGCGCGGGCATCTCCTTCGCGCTCTCAAGGCAGAGCATGGTGACGCTCTGCGCGCTTTCGCGCACGGCAGCGCGCGCAACGTCGATTGCGACATTACCGCCGCCGATGACGACGACCTTGCCCGGCAGCTTTGCGTCTTTGCCAAGGTTCACATTGCGCAAGAATTCGATTCCGGTCAACACGCCCGCTGCGTCCTCGCCCTCAATGCCGATCTTTCTGCCGCCCTGAGCGCCGATGGCAAGATAGAATCCCTTATATCCCTGCGCGCGAAGCTCGTCGAGTGTGACGTCCTTGCCGACCTCAACGCCGGTTTTAAACTTGACGCCCAGCTCTTTGAGCACCTCGATCTCGGCATCCATCACCTCTTTTTCGAGGCGGAAGGAAGGAATGCCCATCGTGAGCATACCGCCCAGGCGCTCTTCTTTCTCAAACACGGTGATGTCGTAGTTATCCAGCGCAAGGAAATACGCGCATGTGAGTCCCGCAGGACCCGCGCCGACGATTGCGATCTTTTTGTCGCTGCAATCATAGCGCTTCTTAGGAATAAAGCGGTTGCCCGCCTTGCGTTCGGTGTCCGCGATGAACTTCTTCACTTCGTCGATGGCGATCGGCTCGTCCACTTCGCCGCGCGTGCATTCGCTCTCGCAGCGTCGGTTGCAGATGCGCCCACAGACGGCCGGAAATGGATTTTCTTTCTTGATCAGCTCCAGCGCGTCCATGTATTTGCCCTGCGCGGCAAGCTTGATATAGCCCTGTATCGCAATATGCGCGGGGCAAGCCGTTTTGCAGGGGGCTGTGCCGCTGTCTACCACGTCTTTGCGATTCTCGCGGTAGTCCACGTTCCAGTCCGCCTTGCTCCAGGCGTGTTCGGTGATCTTCTTGACTTCCGGCATAGCGGCAACCGGCGTCTTGGTGCAGAGCTTCTGACCCAGCATCAAGGCGTTTCCGGGACAGTTTTCCACGCACTGACCGCAGGCAACGCATTTCTCCGCGTCCACCTGCGCCACAAAGTTGGAGCGAACTGCATCCCGCGCGCCAAACATAAGCCCGACGCGAAGGCCAAAGCAGGCGCAGGCGCAGCAGTTGCAAATCGCTGCGGTCTCTCCCGCTTCCTCGATGTTTGGAATGTTGTGCATGAGTCCGTTCTCTTCCGCCTTGCGGAGGATTTCTTCCACCTCTGCGCGCGAAACCTGACGCGCTCTGCCGGTGCGAATATAGTACTCCGCTCCTTTGCCCATCTGGACGCACATGTCCTGTTCCAGATGCCCGCAGCCTTCGCCGATGGTTCGGCGCGCCGCGCGGCAGGAGCAGGACGATACAGAATAGATATCGTATTTATCGAGATAATACGAAATGCGCTCATAGGAAACCGCCTGCGTGTTGGCATCGATGGAGCTCTCAATCGGGATCACGCGCATGAGCCCCGATCCCATCGGCAGCATGGGCGACATAGTCGCCATGCGGATGCGCGTATACTCCTCAAACGCGCGGCCTACCTCCGGATGCTCAGCCAGCTGTTTTGGGTTGTTGACCAGCATCTCCATGATGCCCGGCGCGAAGATCTGCATATAGAACTGATCCTCGCCATTTGCGTCCTTGTTAACGCGGAAAACACCGATCTGCGCAAGCTCCAGCGCAAGCCTGCGCGCCTCTTCCTCCGATTTTCCGGTCTTTTCCGCAAGATAGGCCGCCGAGCGGTTTTTGCGAAGTCCCGCCGCGATGGCGATCTCCGCCTGCTCGTCCGATACGATGGACGCGAGCGCATAATATTCCGGTGCGTTTTCGTCAATTTTGTTCATCACGCCGGAGACGCCGCCGACTATCTTGGCAAGCTGTACGAGTTTCGGTCTCAGAGACATAATAGATCCTTCCTATTCATCAATATTTAAAGTTTTTGATAGATGTTCCGCTCCGTCTGATGGACGGTCTCAGATGCTTCATTGCGCATATTAGGATTTGATATATCGATAGATCACTGTTGAATATGAAAAACTGCGTGGTCTTACCACGTAGAACAAGAATATTTTATTATCGAAATAAAGTCAATTATTTCTTGATTAATACGGCTTTTTGTAGTAATATATTGTTGTGGTCGTGGTCTGACCATAGAGCAGAGAGGTGGTTTACATGCAGTTTGGCATCATCGAAGCCCCGACTATTAAGGAACTCTTTATCGATAAAATCGTCAGCATGATCCTCTCCGGCAAACTCAGTGTCGGAGATCGATTGCCGACCGAGCGCGAGCTCGCCGAAGAGATGAAAGTCAGCAAAACCATCGTACACGCGGGGCTGAAAGACCTCGAGCGGATGGGCTTCGTCTGCGTCAACGCGCGGCAGGGCACGTTTATCGCCAACTACGCCGAGACGGGCAACGCGGAGACGCTGACCACCATCATCAAATTCAACGGCGGTAAGCTGGATAAGCAGACCGTCATCTCGCTTCTGGAGCTTCGCATCGCGATTGAAGGCCAGGCGGTGCGAAAATTTGCGGAGCGCCAAACCGAGGAGGACATCTCCTTCCTGCGCAGGCGGCTCGACGCGATCAAGGTCGTCGCACAAGCAAGAGGTATGGCCAACCGCCATGAGATCGCGGAGATGATCTTCGACTGGCATCATGCCATCTGCCTGCGCAGTGGAAACGATATCCTGCCGCTGGTGCTCAACGCGTTCAAGGACGTCAGCGTGTTTTTCTGGGAGACATCGCTTCAGATCTACGGCATGGAGCAGAGCATGGGGCACCTGGAAACTATACTCTCGCTGCTGACCGAGCGGCGGGGAGAAGACGTGGTGCAGTACATGTCGAACGGAACGGATTACTACATCACACACATTTAATCAGGCCTGCGCATCAAAAGAGACACGATCGAAACAGACCGTGCCTCTTTGTTAACTCGTTTTTGGTTGACTCCTCTACTCTTCGCAGGCGATCACGACGATACCGTTGATGAGATCGGCGCTCACGAGCATGCCTGCAATCGTCAGTTCCTGCTCCAGAATGTTTGTGAGGATAATGCTCTTGCCTGAAACGCGAAACGCGCGCACATTCTTCAGCAGGATGTTTTCCGGCAACGCTGCGTTTTTGTATGCCGTTGAAATACACATGTCGTTTACTCCTGTAGCGTTTTGAGGATTTCTGCAAGCCGCGCGTTGCCCGCCGTAAAATCGGAGATGCTAGACCCAAGCAGCTCCGCCTCGGCGTCAAGCCCCAGCGAACGCAGCTGCGCTTGCATCTGCAGGAGCTCCTCGTTGTGGTGATGATTGTGCTGCAGCGTATACGTCAGCAGCGCAACGATCTCCGCCCGGTTTGCGCCCGTGGCAGGATCGTATTGATGCGCTTGACCTCCCACTAAGTCGTGCTCGTGCGAATGCGAGTGCTCGTGGGTGTGCACCGTCTCGGGGCTGAGCCCCGCGTGTTGATGCGCGTGCTCACCTGTGTGCGTGTGCAGATGCGCGTGCGCGGATTCCTCCGTCTGGTGCGCGCCGCCGTTGTGTTCAACGCCGTTGTGCATAGCCCTGATCCTCCCGTTTCTTAAAGTTCCGCCTGTTCCATGAGCACCGTATCGGAAAACACGCGCGCAGGAACATCGTC
>JBDKRF010000385.1:0-5117 GCA_039683525.1 Clostridiaceae bacterium | reverse complement strand
GATCAACAGCTTCTTAGGCTCGGTGGACACGGTCGCGAGTTATGTCTACAGCGCCCGCCACCACGGTATTAAGGTGCTCCCGCCGGACGTAAACTTCTCCCGCGCGCGCTTCGCGCCGGAAAAAGGCGCGATTCGCTTCGGCCTTGCCGCCGTTCGTAACGTCGGCGGAGCGGTCATGGAGGCGATGGTTCAGGAGCGCACGCAAAACGGGAAGTTCGCAAGCTTTTTCGATTTTTGCGACCGCGTGGACGGGCTCAACAAGCGCATGCTGGAGGCGCTGATCAGCGCGGGCTGTTTCGACAGCATGGGCGGCAAACGCGCGCAGTACCTCGCAGTCTACGAGCGTGCGCTGGATGCCTCCGCCGCGCTCAAGAAGGCGCGCGGCGCGGGGCAAATGTCGCTCTTCGACCTGGACGGCGGAGACACGTTGCAAAGCGCGCAGATTCCGCTGCCGACCGTACAGGAGCTTTCGCACCAGATCATGCTGGTCAAGGAGCGCGAATCAACGGGGCTCTACCTCTCCGGCCACCCGCTGGATAATTATGAGGAACAGCTCAAGAAGCTGCGCTACACGATCGACGAGCTTGCAGAAGCGGACGGCACGGGGCAAATCAAGGACGAGGAGCAGGTTATCGTCGGCGGACTCTTAACGCAATGCAAGCAAAAACCCACGCGCGCAGGAACGGGTCTGATGGGATATGCGGTGCTGGAGGGAATCACCGGCAGCGTGGAGGCGGTTCTCTTCCCGCGAACGCTGCAACAGGCGGGTTCACTCTTTGTAGACGATGCGCCCGTGCTCGCGCGCGGAAAGCTCAACATTCGCGAGGATCGCGCAAATTCGCTGCTCATCGACGAGCTCAAGCCGCTCGGCGAAGCCAACCGCACGCTCTATATCCGCTTTGAATCCCTGCCGGACGATCTCATGCAGCGCACCTGCGCGTTTTTGAAGCGCTACTCCGGCGAAACCCCGGTCGTACTCTACGACGCGGCAAAGAAGCTTGGCAAAGGCGTACCGAAAGAGTTTTATGTTACAATAACGGATGCGTTTCTCGCCGCGGTGGAAGACCGTTTTGGCAAAGAATGCGTCAAACTCAAATAGAAGTATCATCGATGATCCCGCAATCAGAAAATTCCCCGCGCACAAGCGCCGAAAGGATACCCAAATTTATGGCACAGAAACTTCGTCCTCCCGTTGAGAAAAACGACGATCTCGTCGTCACCATCGAATCCCTGACCAACGAAGGCCAGGGCGTAGCCCGCGTGGAGGGATTCGCCGTGTTCGTCATCGGCGCGCTCGCCGGCGAAAAAGTCAAAGCGCACGTCATCAAGGTGCAGTCCACCTATGCCATCGCGAAGGCCACCGAGATTCTGGAGGCTTCGCCGGATCGCGTACGTCCCGCCTGCCCCGTGTTTGCGCAATGCGGCGGTTGCACCCTCTGGCACCTGAGCTATCCTGCCCAACTGCGGCAGAAGCAGCTTTTCGTGCAGGATGCGCTCACCCGCCTCGGCGGCTTTGCCTCCATTCCCATGCAGCCAATCGTCGGCATGCAGGACCCGACCCGCTACCGCAACAAGGGAAGTTTCCCCTTCGGCTTGATTGGAAATTCCGCCGTGTTCGGCTTCTTTGCGGAGCGTAGCCATAGGCTTGTGCCGTTCTCCGATTGCCCGATTCAGGATGAGCAGATCGTGGACGCGGCCCGCAGAGTCGCCGCCTGGGCAAACGCATGCGGCGTTCCCGTCTACGACGAAACCACGGGCGAAGGCCAGCTTCGCCACGTCGTCGCGCGGACGACAGCCGAGGGCGAATTGATGGTCACGGTGGTCACGAAGGGCCAACTCAAGAAAAAAGAAGACCTTTTGTCGTTTCTAGAAGATTGCGACAGCGTCTGGCACAACGAAAATCCCAAGCAGACCAACGTCGTCTTCGGCGAAAAATTTACGCTGCTCTCGGGCAAACCGGTGCTGACCGAGACCATTGGCGAGAAGCGCTTCTCCGTGAGCCCGCAATCGTTTTTGCAGGTCAATCGCGTGCAAACGCAGGCGCTTTACGAGACCGCGCGCGAGTTCCTAGCGGCAAAGCCCAGCGAGACCATCGTGGACGCGTATTGCGGCGTTGGTACCATTTCACTCTTTATCGCGGAAGACTGCGCACACGTGGTCGGCATTGAGCAGGTTGCACCCGCCATTGAGGACGCAAAAGCGAACGCCAAGGCAAACAACGTCAAAAACGCAGAGTTCATCTGCGGCAATGTGGAGGATGTGCTCCCCCGCCTACTTTCACGTCAAGGCGGCGTAGATGCCATCGTGCTCGATCCGCCGCGTAAAGGTTGCGAGGAAGCCGCGCTGGAAGCAATCGCCAGCAGCACCGCAAACCGCGTGGTCTACGTCTCCTGCAACCCCGCCACCCTCGCGCGGGACTGCAAGTATCTGGCAGAACACGGCTTCACCCTCTCCGCTGTCCGTCCCGTGGACATGTTCCCGCAGACGTGCCATGTCGAGACGGTGGTCTTGATGTCTAGGGTAAAAGAGTGAGTCTGAAAAAACCTGCAATCAAGCTTTTTTGGTATTTATGCATGAAAATTGACGAGTGAATATCTATGAATTTTCACTTCATGGAAACAAGACAAAACAAGCGTTTCCCTTGCGTGAGGTCAGTTTAGATGTCAGTGCTTGGCGAGTGGGCGGGTTAGATAACATGGGTTCGCGAGTGGTCTATATAGATGTTTTTTGAAGAAGCTGAGGTTGTGTGTTCAGCACTGATTTTTACGATAGATTCGATAGAATGGCTGTGGAATAGGCTAACCAGAATGACTGAAATGCGTCAATATGTTTATTAGCCAAGATGCAAACGAAATATAAACTCACGCTATTAGGGATACAAACCTTGAATTTATTCCCAGATTATATATATTAAGTTACGAGGAAAAGCATATGAAAACAAGGCTTACACATACTCGAGCAAATGTTTCAGACTTGCACAAATCTATAGCGTGGTATGAAAACGTTCTTGGGTTTGAATGCCTTGGTGCTGATATTACAGACAGATGGCAGTATGCTCAATTCAAATATGCTGAAGGTGCAAGTTTTTCAATAATGGTGGCAGAAATAAGTGGTATAAGTGCCAGATTTAATTTCAAAGTCGATGATGTTGATACCCTTTGGGAATCTTTGAAAGATAAAGTGAATATTGTTGAATCCATTGAAACTATGCCATATGGAAATCGTAAGTTTACTATTTGTGATCCCGACGGGAATGAACTTGGCTTTGTTCAAGAGAAGTATTCGGAGGTTAAATGATATGAATTTTGCTTTGTGTGGACTTGATTGCACTAAATGTGGCTCTTTTCAAAATAATGAATGCAAGGGTTGTCATGAAATGAAAGGCACTTCGATATACGGTAAATGTGAATGGTATCATTGTTGTAAAGATAACAAGTTAGAACACTGTGGGCATTGTGGTTCTTTTCCGTGTGATGGACTAAAAAATGCATTAGAAGCCGTTGGCGGATTATCTGCCATTGATAATTTAAAAGCGCAAACAAAAGTATAAGTTATATGAAACAAATCCCTGTTTTTTAAGAAACGTATTTAAGGAGGTTTTGTCGTGGCTGATGATAATAGGATAATCCATTATATCCCACCATTGCCTCCGAAAAGAGAAAAAAGAGTTGGCATTTACTGTCGTGTGAGTACAAACAGTGCTGATCAGCTAAAAAGTCTCACTGCTCAGATATCGGCACTGACGAGATTAACATCGGCTAATCCGAGTTGGTGGCTGGTTGATATATACATAGATATTGCTTCAAGTAAAACCGGTTCTTCTCGTAAAGAGTTTACTCGTATGCTGAAGGATTGCCAGTCGCGTGATTTACAAATTATCCTTACCAAGAGCATCAGCAGATTTGGGCGAGACACGGTTGAAATTCTGGATGCATTGAACCAGCTAAAACTTCTCGGCATTCGTGTCATATTTAAACAGGAACAACTTGATACAGCCAATACTGATAGTGATCTGATGATTTCTATAATAGAGTCAATTGCTCAGGCAGAGAATGAATCGCGCAGTGATAATATCAAATGGGGTATCAAACAACGTGCCGCACAAGGCACTTCAAAGTTATATAACAGAAAATGCTATGGGTATGTGAACGCAAGTGATGGCAATCTTATTATAGAAGAGTCTGAGGCAAAAAATGTTCGCATGATATTTAAACTCTATCTTCAGGGTAAGAGTATTCTAGGTATCGTGAAAGAACTGGAACGGATGGGGATCAAGTCTCCTACCGGAAAGGCTACATGGCCTAAGAGAACGATTGACGTAATGCTCAGCAATGAGAAGTACACAGGAAATGTCCGGTTGTTGGATGATGGAAAGCATGATTTTTATTATAAGGCAGAAGGAAATAACGCAGCTATCATATCCAAGGAAACATTCCAAGCGGTGAAGCTTGAAAAACAGCACCGAAGTAATGTTACACAGAGTGAAGGAGGAACCCAGAGAAAAAGCAAAAAATACAGTTCAAAGAACTGAATAACCAAAATTGCCTAATCGAAAATTGTTTATCGAGAGGACAGGATGGATATTAAACCAGCTTAAACACTGCATTTCTACTGCGTTTTTCAAAATTGTAGAATAGCCTAAAAATTTCACGTGGAGACGGTGGTATTGATGTCAAGGGTTTAAGCTATTTCCCGAGAAAAGCCCATAAGTAAGCCTTTTCCGACTATTCTAGGAACGTATTTGCATTTTAATAAGTATACGAAACCGCCCAGTGGGAACTCAACCATGGGGCGGTTTTTCAGTTTTACAGGACAGATTAGATAATTGCGATTTGGTACAGGATAGATTAGATGATTCTCAGATTTTTTGGAGTTGAGAGATCAGGTTGGATGTCAGGTTTTGTCTTTGGTCGAATAGCAATTCTACATGAGTCAGAAGCAGAATTAATAAGAATTCCGGGTTTTGCGTTTCCCAGCGTGGCTTGTTGATGTAGTGGGACTCGTTCTTTTACAAATTATTAGTATCCAATCCAGAATAACATGCTTTTAATCTAGAGAACTCAATATGTTGCGTATGTGCAAATTTAGCAATATACTATTTTTACAAGTTTCAGTCT
>JBDKRF010000384.1:0-8228 GCA_039683525.1 Clostridiaceae bacterium | reverse complement strand
CATTTCTTTGTCAGATTGCTGAGATTTTTTAACCGCAGGTGGGTTCCGTTCCCGTAAAGAATCCGATGATAACTGCTGCGGCGCAGCCTACGCCTTCCTCCACCGTGATTGCAGAAAACGCGCAATTCCTTGCGCACGCGCCGCACTCCATGCAGGCGTCGAGATCGGCAACCGCGGCCTTTTTTCCTTGCATTTCAAACACCTGATGCGGGCAAACGGTCAGGCACATACCGCAACCGGTACACTTTCCGGAATCGAGTTGGAGAGTCGCGACATTTTTCAGGTATTTCATACCGGTACGCCTCCAAGAAGAAGAGTTAAGTCGCTGGCAAGCAGCAGTAAAACGGCGCCGACGGCGGCAAAGAGCATCATCGGGATGGCAATTTTCATCTCGCGGTCAACGCCCGACAGGGAAGTAAACGTTGAACTGCCGGTGAAATTCATGGTGAGAAAGCCGGAGAGCGCCGGGAGCAGCAACAGGTAGGCGGAGGCTTTCAGCCACCCGAAAACGGGCGTTCCGGGCAGGCCGTTGATGAACAGAAAACCGACCGCCCAGAGAACACCCAGAATCGCGCCTTTGAACGAAAAAGCTCTGCCGGGAATCCATGGCAGGAGGATTGGCGCGGCGATAGCGCCAAGGAACACGGCGCCCAGAATGCCATACAGATCGATCCAACCGTAGTGGCCGAGTCCGACGGCGTTGAAAAGAAACAGTACGCCAAACGCGACAAGCAGGGGAACGGTCGCGCCGACCAGCTCCATCGGCGTTAACACGGCGCGATCGCCGATCGGGAATTTGACCGTTCTCATTTCCTCGGTGCATTGCATGCCATTTGCGAGAAACTGCGGGATATCCTTTGCGCGAACCGGACCGTAGAGCACGTGAAATCCGCTGCTTTTGAGCACCTCGTGCGCCGCGACTCCAACCGCGCCAAGCTGCGGGAGAATCAACCTGCGATGCGATACAACGCGGGACAGATTGACCTCGGAGATTCGATGGATGACTTCGTCCGTGCCAAACGTGCCCTTGCCGGCGGCGCACCAAACGTTCACTCCGTCGGTATCCAGCACCATGATCCAAAGATTCTGCTGACCCAACTGCTCGCGCAGGCGGTCAAATGTCATCTTGTAGTTGGAGGTGACCAGCACGGGGGAATCGGCGGTCGGCGTGCCAACGGCATAAAGTCCGGGATCTACGGTATAGTTCATGCGACCGATCGACCAACGACATTTCCAAGAACCAAGCGTGTCTTGAAACGACAGCTTTGTCGCAACTTGCGGGACATCGCCAACCGGTGTGGAGACTCTTCCGGTGACCCAGCGCGACTCAAATCGGGATTCGTCAATCGCTTTTTCAACAACAACTTCCGACTCTTCCGCATCCTGCTGACCACAGCAAGGCGCGGAGTCAGCACCGGACCGAGTCCCGCCGCAGCAACTGCTCTGCTTGCTTCGACGGATCGTGACTTTGCTTCCACCGCAACATGTGTTTGCCATAGATACCTTCCTCCTGACGACAACGTCTAGCAACAGATGGAATAATCCTGAATTTTGCACTCGATGCATTCGAGATTGCAGTATTCCGTCATCGCAGCGTGGGATTCTCCGGAATGCAGCAATGCGCTCGCGATCACGGCTACGATGAGGACGAGAAGTAATACAAACATGGGTTTCTCCTTTATCCGCAGCAGTCGCTGTCCGCCACTGCCTTGAGTAAAATTTGCAGGCTTTCGAGCACCTGCGCACGGCTCTCAGACGGGATGGCAGAGTAGATCTTCATGAAGTACTCACCCATGCTGGACTCGATGCCGTGGAACTGCTCCAGCCCCTTTTTCGTCAACTGAATGGTGATATACCTGCGGTCGTTCGGGTCTAGTTGCCGTTCGACCATGCCGTTGTTGACGAGATTGTTTACGGTTCTGCTCATGGTGCTGTTGTCCAGGTTGAGCAGATTGGCAAGATCGACAAGGGATATGCTCCCCGCGCGCCCGATTTCGACCAGTGCGTGACACTGCGCCATCGAAATGCCGCAGCAAGCCATCTCGCCGTCTTCCAGAACGCCGAGTTTCCGCTCCAGCATGCGAATTAGTTCCCGCAATTGATAGATTTCCTGTTCGTCCAAGACCATTTCACCTCACCTCGCAATAACTGTAACATAAAATAGTTGCATAATGCAACTATAATGTTTGACTTTTTGATTTGCCATCAAAAACGCTTGACAAACCAGAAAAGAGCACTATAATGAAGACAAGTAAACCGACGGTATACATAAATGCATGACGATGCAAGAAAGGTGCGAACCAATGGGCGCTACGGAACGCAAGGAGAAGGAAAAACAGATACGAAGGAACGATATCATTGACGCGGCAGAAAGAACGATTGCGGCAAAAGGATATTCTCTGGCTACGATGGACGATATCGCGAAAGAATCGGAATTCAGCAAGAGGACCGTATACATATATTTCAACAGCAAAGAGCAGCTTTACTTTGAGATTATGGTTAGGGGATATAAAATCCTGAATCAAACGATTGCCGAAGCGCTGAACGGCCTGCGTGCAGGAAATGCGCTTGAAAGGATCAAAGCAATCGGCGTTGCTTTATACGCCTTCAAAGAGAAGTATCCCGACTATTTTTCTGCCATTATGGCTTACGAAAACAGCGAGAAGGATTTTATCAATGGAGTGACGGATGAGGCCAGAGCGGAGTGTTATTTACTGGGTGAGGAATTATTTCAATTCTTAACAAATGAGTTGACGAACGGGATCCAAAACGGAGTCATCCGAGGCGATCTGGACGTTGTTGATACTGCAATTTTGCTTTGGGCATTCGTCATCGGCTTATTTAACACCTTGGCAAAAAAGAACAACTACATTAAAAATTATCATAACAGAGAACAACAGGAACTGCTCTTTGCAGGGCTAGATTTCCTGGTGGAGTCCATAAAGAGGAATGAAGAGGAAGAGGAAAGTGAAAACTAGAAACCCGAAAAAAGGCGTGAAGATTATGTTGACGAGTCTATTTGGTTTGATATTGGTATTGGTGATGGTCGTATTTCTGGCAAGCGGCATCGTTTCAAAGCCGAAGTATCTGGAGCCATGGGAGAAAACATATTCGGATCAATTTGATGATCCGCGGATCAAACTCGCTGCTCATGGAATGCTTGCGGCCAACGGACACAATATGCAGCCGTGGAAGATAAAGCTCGATACAGATCCGAATGTTTTCTATCTATATGCGGATCCTGAACGGTTGGCACCTGAGGTAGACCCGTATGCGAGACAAACGATGATTACGCAGGGGACATTTCTTGAGTACGTCGTCGTGGCGGGCGAGAAACTGGGGTACAGTACGGAGATCACGCTGTTCCCGGATGGACAATACGACGAGAACGATCTCGAAAACAGCATGGCGACAAAGCCTGTTGCGAAGATCACGATCTCAAAATCCGAACCGCAGGTGAGCAGCTTGTATGACGACATGTTTCTGCCGGATACAAACAGAGCGCCATATGCGAAAACAGAGTTGACTCCTGAGCAGATTCAGCGCCTGGTTGCGATCAACAGCGACAGTGATCTGAAGCTGAATATCTATCAAGACGAAGCGAACAAGACCAAACTGGGCAACTTCGCCATAGAAGGAGCAAAGATCGAATCCGGCATCCACCGTATCAACGAGGAATCCGCAGCGATCTTCCGCGCAAACGAATATCAGAAGAACGAGTACCGCTATGGCTTCTCTGTGGAGGGGCAAGGCACAACGGGCATCATGAAACACGTAATGCAGGGATTGCTTACGTTGTTTCCCAATATGAACAATGAGAAATCTTCCGCTGACTTGTTTGTAACATCCACGGAGAATGCGGTAAACAATACGCCCGCATATGCCATGATCATTTCCAATACAAACAGTCGGGAAGAACAAGTGAAAAGCGGAATGCTTTACAGCAGGTTAGTATTGACGGCGCATTCGTTAGGCTTGGTCATGCAACCGCCGAGTCAGGTTCTGGAAGAGTATCCTGAAATGCGGGAACAGTACACTGCAATCCATCACGAGTATGCTGCTGAAGGCGGAACGATACAGATGTTTTTCCGAATCGGTACGCCAACGCAGGAGTTTCCGAATAGCATGAGACGCGATGTGACGGACCTTATCATCCATTAAGAAGCGCACGAAAGTGCGTTTCCGGAGAACGTTGAGCCGGATGAAATAACAGCAGGGCAACTGTCTCTTTGTAAGTGACCTGTTGGTTACGAATGCGTATTAGTTCAACAAGAAGATGGAGATAAAAAACAAGGCACACGAAATGATACCATTTCGTGTGCCTTTTCTAGCTGAACCCTCGCGAAGTGATACAATCGTGCGACGCGGGAGGGTGGGTGCAAGTTAGGTATTTTTTAATTTTCAGAAAAACTCAACCAATGGATGCGGCATAAATTTTTCGAATTGACACCGCAAGCGTTTCGTTGAACTGCTCATCTGTTTGCGCGGCAGAAAGCCCTTCCGCCAGCGCACGGGAAAAGCTCGCGATCAGTCCGGGATTGCGGGACAGCCTCTCGTTTGCCTCCGCCTGGCTGTAACCGCCGGAGAGCGCAACGACGCGTAATACGCGCGGATGCTGCATCACGTCCGTATAGAACCCGTCTACCGACGGAATCGAAAGCTTCAGCATCACGCCCACATCATTCGGAAGCGCATCCAGATGCTGAAGCAGTGACTGCTTGAGCAAGACTTCCGATTGTGCCTTGTCCGCGCTGGTGATATCCACCTCCGGCTCGATGATTGGAACCAGACCGGCGGAAAAGATTTGCATGCCATACGCAAACTGCTGATCCACGACGCGCGTGATTCCCTCCTGCACAGCCTGATGAATCACAGAGCGCATCTTCGTGCCGTAGACATTTCGAGCCACAGCGCGCTTGAGGAGCGCATCCAGACCCTCGATCGGTTTCATCAGCTGCACGCCGCCTTCCAATGGCGCAAGACCTTGATCCACTTTCAGAAAAGGAACGATGCCTTTCGTTTGCCAAAGGTAGTCTGCCGTAAATTGACCGTCCACCTTGCGATCCATGGTCTGCTCGAAGAGAATCGCGCCCAGGATAAACTCGCCGGTAAACGTCGGGCTTGTCATGATTCTGGTACGCATCTGATGCACGAGATCAAACATCTCTTCTTCGTTGGAATAAGCATCGCGCGAAACCCCGTAATGCTCCAGCGCCTTCGGGGTGCTGCCGCCGCTTTGATCCAGCGCTGCTAAAAAACCCTTACCTGTACGAATACGCTCTGTCTGCTTGCTGTTCATCGCAATGCCTCCTTTTTCATTTTCATCCCAGCGGGATGGTTGCTGTTTACAGTAAATATCATGATTTAATCGTATCATCATTCGGCTATCAGCTCTGTAACCGAGATACAGACCGAAGCCCTATTGAAACAAACTGATCAGGAGCGCGATATTCAAAGCCGTCACAACGATCCCGATTGTCCAGAGGATGATCTTGCCCGCCGTGGAGTTGGCGTATTTGCCCATCACTTTTTTCGATGATGTCAAGTAGACGAGCGTGAAAATGGTAATCGGCAATTGTACGCTGAGCAGCATCTGCGAATAGATGAGTCCTTGAAACGGCGATTGAATCAAAAAAATGATCAGCGTTGCAGGAATCATGGTCAATAATACGCCAAGTCTGGAGTGCTTGTCTTTGATGTCGTATGGTTCGCAGAAAATCCCCGCGAAGATGCTGCCGCCCGCCATACCGGCGGTGATGCTGGAGGAAAGCCCCGCAAACAGGAGCGCGATGGCAAACACGATGCTTGCCGCGTTGCCCAGCAAGGGCTTTAGCATTTGCTCCGCCTGTGTCAGGTCCGTGACCGGCGTTTTTGTGGCAAAAAACGTAGCGGCCGCCATCAGGATCATGGCACTGTTGATTGCCCAGCCGATCAGCATGGAAACCAATGTATCAGTAAATTCAAGTTTTAATTGTTTCTTGATGACGGTCTCATCCTGCAGGTTCCATTGCCTGCTCTGAATGATCTCGGAGTGGAGAAACAGATTGTGCGGCATCACGACGGCGCCGAGCACACTCATGATGACCAGCATGCCTCCGTTGGGAAAAGCGGGCGTCACCCAACCGGCGGCAGCCGCGCCCCAGTTGGTATGGATCAGACAGATTTCGAACAAAAACGAGAGGCCGATGAGTGAGACGAACCCGATGATGATCTTTTCGATCTTTTTATAGGAGTTTGTAAATTGCAGGACGAGCACCACCGCGAGAACCAGCACGGAACCGATCTTGAGCGGTAGGTGAAACAGCATGTTGAGCGCGATTGCCGCACCCAGTATCTCCGCAAGCGCGGTGGAGACCGCGGCAGCAATCGATGAGAACAATACGATGTTCCTGAGCCACGGACGAAAATGCTCCGTCGTTGCCTCGGAAAGGCATTTGCCGGTGACGATGCCGAGGTGTGCCGCGTTGTGCTGTAGCACAATCAACATGAATGTGGACAGTGTTACCATCCAGAGCAATGTGTAGCCATACTGGGAACCCGCGGCGATGTTTGACGCCCAGTTTCCCGGATCGATGAATCCAACCGTCACCAGCAGGCCAGGCCCGAGATATTTCAAGAGCGCCGCCGCTTTGTGCTCGCTGACATCCTGTTTGAAAAACGACTTCAATTTTTCCTTCATACGCATACCTGATTCACGGATACTTTTGCTGCCTTTGTTTACGATGAGTATAGCATACTATGCCGAATTTTAATCGGGCTGTGTGTTTCGGGATAAAAAATAGAAGGAACCTCATCGGTTCCTTTTTGACTTTAAGTGGACTCAGGACGAAAACGCAGATCATTCGAAACAATGCGTTTCCGCTCACGGTGCTTATTGCGCGTAAGAGGAGATGTCAGCCGCCGCGCGGATGATGACGGAATCCCCTTGGGACAGACCGGACACAATCTCGATGTTCTTTCCGTCCGTGATGCCGACCTGAACGGGCACTTTTGTTTGCTGCTCATCGGACAGGGTTACAAAGTTGCCGTTGCTGTCGTCTTGCACGGCCTCGACCGGCAGAATCAGAACGCCAGAGCGTTGGTTGATGATGACCTTTACAGTACCATTCAGGCCGGACTTTAATGTACCATCGTCTGTTACGCTCAGCGTGACCGCATAGTTGGTAAATCCGTTTGCAACCTGACCAATGGAGGAAATCTTGATGACGGCTGCGTCGAATGTTTTATCCGGAATCCCGTCGAACTGAACGACGGCTTTTTGACCGAGCGCGATGCTGAAGATATCCAGCTCATCCACGGATATCGTGAACTCAAACTGTCCTTGCGGATACAGGTCAAATAGCTTCACGCCGCTCGGATAAGTCCCCTCGGGAAGAATCGTTGCGATAATTCCGTCTTGATCCGCGAGGATCGCGCCCTGATTCAGCAGTGTTTTCGCCGCGCTGAGATCAGCCCGCGCCTGCGCAAGCTGCGCCTGCGCCGCAAGGTAGGAATCATCCATGTCGATGTATTTCACGCGAGCCACCGGCAGGAACGCCATGACGTAGTCGTTTACCTTGACCTTGACTTCCGTGACCGTGCCGCTTTCGGCGGGAACCAGATAGGGCAGGTCGACCTGTGCCGCGCCGCTGCCGAGAAGCACATCGCCTTTATATACTTCAACGGTGCTGTTGATCAACACGCTCTTATCCGGGAAGGTGACGGAGATCTCGTCGCCTGCGATCTTGGATACGTGCCCGGTCACGCGGTATTTACCCGAAACGACGGTGACTTCTTCATTCGCAGTGAGGCCGGTGCCCTGAAAGCTGACATTCATCAGCCCATCCGCGGAGATAAGGGCGATGCCGCCTTTTTCCGCGACGACCGCGTCGACCGAGTCTCCGTTCTGAACATAGACTTCTTTGACGATACCCGTAACACCGGCGATGATCTTTTTATCGCTGTGGAAGGAGAGCGCTAGACCCTGCAACTGCCGTTCAAGTTGGGTTACGGTTGCCTGCAAGTTTGCGATGTTGGCAGAAAGCAGCGCATGATCGAAGGATGCGATGGTATCGCCCTGATGAACCGTATCGCCAACCTTCACGGCTACATTTGTAACTTTGACGGCGGATGTCGTTTTTTGCCCGACCGGGTCGACAAACCGTAACACGCCGGGCGAGGACACGGATTGTTCGATCTCTCCCGTCGTCACCTGAGAGGTTTGAAACGCAGACGCTTGCGCGCCTTTT
>JBDKRF010000383.1:0-1591 GCA_039683525.1 Clostridiaceae bacterium | reverse complement strand
AATATTCTTTGAGCTGTTTCAGCAGCTCTGGATGGATTCCGTTCATGCATCATCACCCGCCTTCTGCTTTGCATAGGAAGAGCTACCCGCAAGGTTTCGCAGGAGAACTCTGCGCGAATCCTTGAACTCCGGACCAATGAATCCCAAACGAAGTAATTGGCACCGGAAGGCGTAACGTTCACTTTCCACAGGGCGTTCGGCTGCCAGCACACGTTTTTGTGTGCGCGCCAGCTCGCAAAGCCCCTGTACCAGTTGGTAGTAGGCGGCGATCTCCGTTTGGTCGTCGGTCGGCCTTAACCATCCGAACTCTATCCGGTTTGTGTGCTCCGTGATCGGCAGGCTATCCGTATCGAGCGCTTTTTTGAGCAGCGTTGCCTTGCTCGCGACCAGCCGCCGCAGGTTCTCGATTGCGGTGGGCGTCATGCCGTCCCGAGGCATCTCGACCGAGAGTCGGTCAAAACCGTCGAGTGTAGGTGTCACGATTTCCTGCCTTGGTGTTCCAATGATCTGCTGCTCTGCGGACTTCGCCGGTTCACCAACCCGGTCACCGACGTAACCATCGCGTTCCAATTCGCGGATCAGCATCGCGACCTGCGTAGAATCCAAATGATCAGGACAGTCCAGTGTCCCGTGCCGGTCGATGGCGTATGGGCCTATCTCGAAAGAAAACGTCGGCGGCCCCATGTATTTGGGAGCGTCCTGTAAGATCTCGCGCATGACTGCCAGCAGCGCTTTGCGCTCGCTACCCTCTAGGTGGTACTTGATCTGCATCTTATGTCTACCTCCTTAAATTTGGTAGTACATATATGCCTCAGCAAGCTGTACTTATCAAGCTATTTATCTGTGTTTCCGACGATTTCTTTGTACGGAATCCGCTCGCCGTTACGGATTAGAAACACATCTTCAGAGCCATTCAACTGCTGGACGACCCTTTTAACGATCACGTCGCAATACTTTTCGTCCAACTCGACCATGAAACAGATTCGGTCGGTCTGCTCGCAGGCGATCAGGGTGCTGCCGCTGCCGCCGAAGGGGTCGAGCACGATGCAATTTGCCATACTGGAGTTCAAAATCGGATACGCCAAGAGTTCCACCGGCTTCATGGTCGGATGGTCGGCATTCTGCTTGGGTTTATCGAACTCCCAGATCGTCGTTTGTTTTCGGTCGGCATACCATTGGTGCTTTCCTTTTTTCTTCCAACCGAAGATGATTGGCTCATGCCGCCATTGGTATGGACTGCGCCCCAAAACCAACGATTGCTTCTTCCAAATGCAAGTGCCGGAGAGATAAAATCCCGCTTCCGAGAACGCTTTCCTGAAATTTAAACCCTCCGTGTCCGCGTGGAACACATAGATCGATGCGTCGTTCGCCATGCAGGCTTCCATGTTCTGAAATGAAGCAAGCAGGAAATCATAGAACGCAGAGTCGGTCATGTTATCGTTTTTAATCATGCCGGCGTTGCCATCGTAGTTCACATTGTAAGGGGGATCGGTTACTACAAGATTCGCCTGCTTTCCGTCCATGAGCAGGTCGAACACATCACGCTTGGTACTATCGCCGCAAACGAGCCGGTGTTTGCCGAGCAGCCAGA
>JBDKRF010000382.1:0-2135 GCA_039683525.1 Clostridiaceae bacterium | reverse complement strand
GTAATCGAAAGTTTAAAAGCACAGTTTCCCGGCAAAGAGATTGTTTTTTTGATCGGAATCATGGCCGATAAGGATATTCCGAAAATGATTGACCAAATGGCGCCGATTTCAAAAGAGTTCATTACGGTTACGCCCAACAATCCGCGCGCAATAGACGCAAAACAGCTTGCATCCCTGTTGATCGATCGCGGATTGTCCGCAACCGCATGCAACAGCATCGACGACGGCGTTCAGCTTGCTGTGGATCACGCTGGTTCAAACGGAATTGTTTGCGCGGTTGGTTCCTTATATATGCTTGGCGATGTACGGACATCACTTGGAATACAATAACTGCATATTTCACAGATTTATGGAGGATTTCATGGAATTTCGAGAGCAGCCGATCGATTCGTTCCTTTCGCAGCTTGGTTCAAAGGCTCCTGTTCCGGGCGGAGGCGGTGCAAGCGCTCTTTGCGGTGCCCTTGGCGCCGCCTTAACGCATATGGTTGCGTCACTGACTGTTGGCAAACCGAAATATGCATCTGCTGAAAGCGAAATGAACGAAGTTCTCTATGAAACCGAATTGTTAAAGGATCGTTTCCTTGCTTTCATGGACGAGGATGCCGCGGCATTTGAACCGCTCGCGCAGGCTTATCGTATGCCAAAAGAAACAGAAGAACAAAAAAACGAGAAATCACGCGTAATGGAGTCCGCGTTGAAATCCGCTGTTCTACCCCCGATGCAAATCATGGAAACCTGTGCGAAAGCTATGAAATGGATTGCCGTCTGTGCGGAAAAAGGATCGGTTGTTGCGATCAGCGACGCGGGCGTCGCCGCTGCTTTGTGCAGAGCCGCTTTAGAAGGAGCCGCCTTCAACGTGTTCATCAACACACAAAACATGCAGGATCGCGAATTTGCAGAAACACTGAATTTTCGCGCGCGGCAGTTGCTTGCGCAATATGGCGATGAGGCAAACGAAATAATACGAAAGATAACGGTACGCTTGGGAGCATAAAGAAATCTCTTCATACGTCGTAATCTTTGACAGATTTATTCAGGAATAATGCCGGATGAAAGGATCACGCATGAATATCTGTATATTAAACGGCAGTCCGCGCAAAAATGGAAATACCGCTGAACTTTTGAAGCCCTTTTGCGACGAACTCGCGCTTTGTGCCGCGAACGTTTCACGAATCGATCTTGTGCAAAAAAACATCGCTTCCTGCAAAGGTTGTTATGCTTGCCAGGATATTTCCGGCGAGTACGGCTGTTGTCAGAAGGATGATATGTCCGATGTGGCCAGTATTATTCTTTCCAGCGATCTTATTGTGTTAGCAACCCCGATTTATACTTGGTTTTGCACGACAGAGTTGAAGGCTGTGCTCGACCGGTTTTATGGATTTACGAAATACTATCGTACCGCAAAGGGCAATCTTGTCGAAGGCAAGCGGATCGCAATCCTCGCAACGCACGGCTACGACGCATCCTATGCCGCCGACCCATTCGTAATCGGAATGCAGCGCATGTGCGAGCATTATCATATGCGTTATCTCGGGATGTACTCCGTCCGCGACGTGGACGATATCAAATCTTTTCAGACGAAACAGGCGCAGTCCGGCGCGCGTGATTTCGCGAGGTATCTACTCAGCTGTCAATCATAATGAAATAAATCATATGAGTGAAGAGGCGATGATTCATGGCCGCACCGAAAAACGATAATGTAAAGCAGCAAATTCTTGACGCGGCAATTATCCTGTTTCAGGAGCATCACGACGTCTCCCTTGCGGAAATCGCCCGCGCGGCGCACATAAGCAAAGGCACGTTGTTTTATCACTAT
Organism: Clostridiaceae bacterium; assembly: GCA_039683525.1. Classification (GTDB taxonomy): domain Bacteria; phylum Bacillota; class Clostridia; order Christensenellales; family CAG-138; genus UBA7703. Next base: position 319 of record JBDKRF010000382.1, on the reverse strand, counting down.
CGCAGCAAGGGTGAAATCTATCTTGACATCGGAGAACGTTATTGGAGCCGCCTTTCTGACGATTTACTCGCATGGGTGGATAATCGAGAGAAGGATACTTCGCTTCCCCGTCTCGTTCGCTATACGTTTATTCGTGGCGTATTTGACGAAAGCGGCCAGCTTCGTCTTCGTTTGTTCGTAGAATCGATCTCCGGTGAGGACGAGAGCGAGATCCGGGAACGGTTGAATGAGCAGTATGTTCACTTTAAAAATATCCTGAAAACACGGATTTTGGAACGAGCGCCTGGCGCGGATGGCGAACAGCTCGCCTGGCTTCTGC
>JBDKRF010000381.1:0-6418 GCA_039683525.1 Clostridiaceae bacterium | reverse complement strand
CGATAATCGCCTCCGTCTCCGCACCAACGCCGGTATAGGGTTCGCCGATGAGCAGATAGCTTGCTCTCGCGACGCCGGCCAGCGCCGAGACCGCGCCAAGCAGGATGTAGACGCCCCAGACGACCTTCATCACATTGATGCCGGAGAGCTCCGCCGCCGTGCGGTTGCCGCCGACCGCGACCAGGTACTTACCAAATATGGTCCTCTTTTGCAGAATGACGAGCGCAATGAGCAGTACAATCGCGACGATGAACGCCCAGGATAGCCCCATGAACACCTGATCCTTGGAGAAGCTGCCCATCCATTGCGGCATCTTCAGCGTATCTGTATTAGTAATAGAAGAGATTCCCGGCGGTACGAGGTAGCGCGCGAGTCCCTGATACGCGTTCATCGTGATCAGCGTCGCGATGACGGGCGTGATCCGGAGTTTCATGACGAGAAAGCCGTTGATGAAGCCAAGGAAGATGCCCAACAGGATCACGATCACCAAAGACAGCGCAAACGGGAAGCCGTTGAGTACCAGAATCGCGTGAACGACAGTGGTTAGACTTAAGGTGCTGCCGACGGAGAGATCTATGTTGCCCGTAATGAAGATCAGCGTAAACGCGCTGCAGATCATTAAGATTGGCGCGGACATGCGCAAAAGGTTTGCGATATTCGCGGGAAACAGAAAGTTTCCTCTCTGGAAGAGTTCGCCTTTGAGCAGGCTCAGCACGGTGACGACCGCAACCAGAATGATATAGACGTATATGTCTTTTACAATTCTCTTGGCCTTTCGAGCCCGAAGAGTTGCCGGAGTGCAATTTGATGCCATAGTCTTAATCCCTTTCCAACAGATCCGAACCATCCGCCGTTCTATTTATTACGCCGATCCAGCAGATAGCGCTGCGCAATGATCGCAAGGAACGTAACGACCGCCTTGAGGATAAACTGCCATTCGGGGCGAAGCAGTAGGCCGTATGCCGCGGAGGACACCACGCCGAGGATCAAGGCGCCGATGACCATGCCCAACACGGAGCCAACGCCGCCGTCAATGCTCGCGCCGCCAAGCAGCGTTACAACCAGCGCGTTAAACTCAAACCCCGTGCCGCGCGTTGAGATTCCCGCTTTCATTTCCGAGGCGAGCAGAATGCCCGTAATGCCGGCGAGCAGCGCACTCAGCAGATACAGAAGGCCGATGTGCAACTCCACCTTGACGCCGGAGAGGCGAGCCGCCTCGCGATTTGCGCCGATGAGGTAGGTGCGCCGCCCGAACGTGGTTTTCTTCTCGACCAGCAGAGCAATGACGACAAGAATTGCCGCAATTGCAGCCGCGATCTTGATTGGTCCGAACAACGGCACGTTACCGATGACGCCGAAAATATCCGGCAGGCCCGCGCTGCGCTGCGCGCCGAGCGCCGCAACCTGACCGATACCACGCGCGATAGACATGGTGCCGAGGGTTACGATGATCGAAGCCACGCGCATCTTCGCGATAAAGATCGCGTTCAGCATGCCGATGAAGAGGCAGACCAGAAGCGTCAGAAGAATCGCAACGCCGTATGGCAAGCCGAGTCCCTGTCCCAGCTCGGAAAAGCCTTCGTTCGCGGGCTGGCAAAAGTACGCAGAGAGTACGCCGGCCATGGCGACGATGCCGCCAACGGACATATCCAGATGGCCGGATACGAGCAGAAACGTTACCCCGATGCCGAGGATCACGATGTACCAGTTGTTCGCGATTAGGTTCAGCGCCGTCGCTGTGGAGAAATAACGATCGACAAAAATGCTCGCTAGGGCAAACAGCACGATGAGCACGAGGAACATGACCCTGTTGAGATATGATTCGTTGCTGATTTTTCCCGAGGCTGAGCGCGCGTTGAGCGTCTGCATGGTTTTACTCACGATACCGCACCTCCCGTCACGATATGGATGATATCCTGACTGTTGATATCCTTCCCGTTCTGTAGTTCCGCCTTGATTTCGCCTTCATAGAGCAGGAAAATGCGGTCGCAGGAATTCAGAATCTCCGGCAATTCAGAGGAGAAGAACATGATGGTCTTACCTTTGGATACCAGATCGCGCACGATGGCGTAGATTTCGGCTTTTGCGCCGACGTCGATGCCGCGCGTCGGCTCGTCCAGAATCAAGAGATCGGCGTTTGCAAACAGACACTTGCTAAACACGACCTTCTGCTGGTTTCCACCTGAGAGCTTGCTGGTCTCTTTGTCCATCGAATCCGTCTTGATATTGAGCTGATTGATGTAGCCCTTTGCCGTGTTCCGCTCCGCGTTGGAGTTGATGATGCCCACCTTGGAAATCTTTCGCAGGTTCATTGCGGAGATATTGTGTTTGATCGTCAGCAGCGTAAACAGTCCCTGCGTTCTGCGTTCTTCCGGCACAAGCGCAATACCCGCTTTGATCGCCTTTTCCGGTGACGGCTTGAGTTTTTCACCCTTGAGCACGATCTCGCCGGAATAGCTGTCTGCGCCGTAAATAGCGCGCGCAAGCTCCGTTTTTCCCGCGCCGATCAGCCCGTAAAAGCCCACAATCTCGCCGTGCTTGACGTTGAACGACACATTGCGCAGCTTGTGGTTGCAAACGCCTTTACATTCCAGCAGCACCTCGTCGGACTGCTGTTCCTTGGGCACGTACGACTCGATGACGGTCTTGCCGATCATCAGTTGTACGAGCTCGGAGCGATCCTTTACCTCCGCAATGGGTTTGGTTGCGACGTGCTTGCCGTCCCGCATCACGGTGACAAAATCGCCAAGCGTGAAGATTTCGTCCAGACGATGCGAAATATAGATGACGGTGACGCCTCTTTCGCGCAGGCGTTTGATAATCGTAAACAACCGCTCGATCTCCGATTCGGAGAGCGCCGCGGTCGGTTCATCCATGATGATGATCTCGGTCTCGGCAGCAACCGCTTTCGCAATCTCAATGATCTGCTTTTTTGCGACACTGAGGCGGCTCACCCGTTCCTTCGGGCTGATGCTGGGCTCGAGGTCTTTTAAAACAGCGATAATTCTCTTGATCTTGTCGGTTTTACGTAAAAATCCAAGCGTCGAGTCTTCCATGCCGAGCGTGAGGTTTTCTTCCACCGTGAGCTGATCGACGACGTTCAGCTCCTGAAACAGCGTGCTGATCCCCTTATCCCTGGCATCCTTCGGGCTTCTGGCGCAATATTCTTCTCCGTTGAGCAGGATTGTACCGCCTGTTCGCTCGCTGGCCCCTGTGAGGATCTTGATCAAGGTCGATTTGCCCGCGCCATTCTCACCAACGAGGCAATGTACAACGTTTCGCTGAATGTCAAAGCTGACGTCGTTCACCGCACGCACGCCGGGAAAGTCTTTCACAAGCCCCTTGATCTGCAATACATTTGTTTCCATTGACTTGTCTCCATCCAATCAGTTTCTTGGGAGGAGTCGAGATCGGCTCCTCCCAAGTGTCTCGCGATCTACTGTCTTCTCGTTTCTTATCCGAGAATATCTGCCTCAGTCAGGTTGGTGCCGAACTGCAGGTTGTACCATGTGATGACTTCAGCAAGCTTGAGTTTATAGAAGTCGACCGGATACACATCGCCAAAGAGCTCTTCGGCGGGCGTGGAAACCTGTGCGATTTCGCCAAGGTACACGCCAACGATGATATCGATGATCTTCTCAGAAGTCTGGATCGGCGGGAGGCCGAGGGACATCTTGAGGGAGCTGTTGGGATTAAAGATCTCTTTGAGTTCGCTGACGGGGCAATCGACACTCACGACGATCTCGGTCTTGGGTACGCCGTTGTCCATCGTGCCGCGTCCTGCGTCAACCAATGCTGCCATACAGCCGGGGGTCAAGTCGCCAGCTTCGGAGTAAATGATGTTGACATCGGGATTGGTGATGAGGATGTTCGCCATGGCTTCCTTGGTCGCGTCCGCGCTGCCCTTGGAATCGATGCAACCGAGGTTGGTGTAGTTGCCTGCGCCAACAACGCTCTCGATACCGGCCACGAACGGGTCAGTACGTCCGCTCTTGACTTCCGTGTGATCCGGCCAGCCGAGCTGCACGGTCACGACGGGCTTATCCGGATGCGCGGCAACCCACTGCTCGGCAGCGCTGGCGCCCATCGCAAACGAACCGCCTGCTTCATCCGAACGGAAGACCGGGATACCCGTATCTGCCAGCGGGCTGAAGAAGGTCATCATCGCCACACCGTTATCAATCGCGTTCATGACGAGGGGAGCAACCGCATCGGGCTGCCAGACATGGAGCACCGCCGCGTCAAAGTCGGAGGTGGCGAGCATGTCGACGTTGTTGATCATCGTGTTGTCGTCCGATTTTCCATCCATGATCACGACTTCAGCACCATACTTTTCTTTCGCATACTTGATGGCTGCTGCTGCGCGCGCCTGGTGGAACTCGTTGGCCATCGTGGAGACAAAGTAAGCAATCTTCATCCCTTCGGCGGTCTTAGCAGGAGCTGCCGTGTCAGCCGCAGGGGCTTCGGTAGCGGCTGCCGCCGCTGCCGGCGCTTCGGTTGCTGCTGCCGGTGCTGTGCTCTGACATGCAAACATCGAGAATACCATGAGCATGCTCAGAACGATCATAACCAATTTCTTCATCCGTTGTCTTCCTCCTAGTTGTTTTATGTTCAACCGGATACGCAATCCAGTCAAATCCGGGTTAGCAGGGTAACACAACAATACCATGATGGATTCTGTGTTTCATCGCGTGATGTTGCGGGGTCATTTCGTTTCGTTGGGTGTTTTTTTGTTTTGTTGCTCATAAGATTCGGATTCGAAGCATAGGGTTGAGATTCGATTGAATTGTGTTTTGACATTTGTTATAACGTTTGTTGGCGTCATCGTATCAAACGCATTGACGTTTGTCAACACATTTTTCAACGCCATTTGATGAATTTTTTCAGGACTTTTTACAACAACGGATGAAAGCGTTACTCTGCTAAATAATTATGAAATGCTATTCTCCATTGTACTGTAAAAGGCTTGTGAAAGAAATTACAGCGCGCGAGTTTTCGAAATCATTTTTAAAAAAATACGGTCGGATCAGTTTTTGTCTCTCATTCCCGCCTGCAAAAAAGCCGCCGGATTCGCGCATAAATTCTTGATCTTATGATATTGACATTTGTCATGTCATGTGTCATACTCAATCCAACGATCGCGTTTTCATCATTTCGCACGCGTATATCCAGTCTTTTGTGCATTCCATCAGAGTATTCGAATAAGGAGAAAGCATCATGCGATATCAGAAATTGGGAAACAGCAGTCTTGACGTATCCGTCGTCGGTCAGGGCACCTGGGCGCTTGGCAACGACTTCTTTGGAGAAGTAGATGTCGATCAGGGAATCAAGGCGATTCAAGCCGCAATCGACGTTGGCATCAACATGGTGGACACGGCTCCCGGCTACGGCCCGCATTTCGAATCCGAGCTTGCGGTCGGCAAGGCGATTCAGGGCAGGCGTGACAAGGTTTGCCTCGCGACCAAGTGCGGCATCCACCGCATCGCGGGGGAATACGTCAAGTGCCTGAGCCCGAAGCTCGTCCGCTGGGAGATGGAGCAGTCCCTCAAGCGCCTCCAGACAGATTACATCGATCTTTACATGATTCATTGGCCGGATGCAAACTTCGGCATCGAAGGCGCACTGTATGAACTCGCCAAGATGAAGAAGGAGGGCCTCTGCCGCGAGGTCGGCGTCTCCAACTTCTCGCCGGAGCAGATGAAGGTTGCCATCGAGATTGCAGGGATCGTCAGCTGCCAGCCGCCGCTGAGCCTGCTCAACCAGGTCAGCCTCAACAACGGCGTCATCGACTTCTGCCGCAAGAGCAGCATCGGCTGCGTCACCTATGGCGCGCTGGGCGGCGGAGTCCTCTCCGGCAAGCTGGAGAAACCGGCAGCGGGTGGCAAAGAGCAACGGGTTGGCTTCTACAACTGCTTTGAAGAGCCCGGCTGGAGCAAAGCGCAGGAACTCTTGGGGGTTCTCAAGGACATTGGCGCGACCCGCGGCGCAACCATTCCCGAAGTTGCGATCAACTGGGTGTTGTCTCAGCCCGGCGTCACCTGCGCGCTCATGGGAGCAACCACGCCGGAGATGGCGATTGAGAACGCCAAAGCGGGCACGTGGGAACTCACCGCAGAAGAAGTGAAAACCATCGACGAGAACTACAAGCGCATCTTCGAGCTGTAATCCGCAGAAGACGAACGCAAGCTGCGAATATCGATTTCATTTGTTTAGCAAAAAGCACTCGCGAAAGAAAGCATTTCGCGGGTGCTTTTTTTTGCAGGCGTATTGCGCACTCCTATAGTTCGTTATATAGAATGTTTAACTTTACTGGCTATTGAATTGAATAGAATTTTTCAGCTGAAATGAAATGATGGAAGGAGAAAGAAAACAAATCTTCTCAGGTGCTGCAGGCGCAAGCGGTAGACTTCAAATGAAT
>JBDKRF010000380.1:0-10031 GCA_039683525.1 Clostridiaceae bacterium | reverse complement strand
GTATGCGGTCGTATATAACGCGTCAATGGATTCTTTCTGTGTTGTATGATCAACTGTTTTGCTCCTACTGTTTCCGCGGAACGAGAAAGCCACCCGCGAGCGGATGGCTTGAGATGCGTACCGTTTTGTTCGTTCCTTAGCGTTCAAAGAAGCGAGATAGAAACTCCTTGGTTTCGGGTTTTTCGGGTGTTCCGAAGATCTGCTCCGGCGCGCCTTCCTCCCAGATGATGCCGTCCTTCATGAAGACTGTCCTGCTCGAGACATCCCGCGCAAACGCCATCTCGTGGGTGACCACCAACATGGTCAGGCCCTCTTTGACGAGCGTTTTCATGACGTCCAGCACCTCGCCCACCATCTGCGGGTCGAGTGCGGACGTCGGCTCGTCAAAGAGCAGCACCTCCGGCTCCATCGCGAGCGCGCGGGCGATGGCGACGCGCTGCTTTTGCCCGCCGGAGATCTGGCGCGGCTTTGCGTGGATATACGGCAGCATGCCAACCTTGTCGAGATAGCGCAGGGCGGTCTGCTCCGCGCTCGCGCGATCCTGATGCATCACCTTACGAAGGCCGACCATGCAATTATCGAGCACGGTCATGTTGTTGAAGAGGTTAAAGCTCTGGAACACCATGCCGACCTTTGCGCGGTAGGCGGGCACATGATAGCCTCTGCGCGTGATGTCCTCGCCGTGAAAGAGAATCTGACCTGCGGTCGGCGTCTCTAGCAGGTTGATGCAGCGAAGCAGCGTGCTCTTGCCGGAGCCGGACGCGCCGATAATGCTCGTCACGTCTCCTTTTTGCACGGAGAAATCGATGTCTTTGAGCACTTCGTTTGCACCGAAATACTTGGAAAGATGCTGTATGGATAAAATCTGTTCGCTCATGCTTCAACGCCCCCTTTCGCCCTGTGCCGCGTCCGCTCGCTTATGCGGAAAGCGGACGAGCCCACTCGTATGCGCAAGCGTATCCTTGGTGGCAAGGTCGTAGCTCGCGTCCCCATCCATCCGCTTTTCCCAGAATCGCAACAGGATGGAGCTCACTAGCGTCATGAACAGGTACCCCGCCATCTCGATGGTGGCGGACGGGAAATACAGGAAGGTCGCGCCCACGACCGCCTTGTGGGTAGCGAAAAAGTCCGTGTAGCCGATGATGAACATCACGGACGTATCCTTGAGGTTGATGATGAAGTTGTTGCCGATCTGCGGCATGATGCTGCGAAGTGCCTGCGGCAGGATCACACTCGTCATTGTCTGCCAGTGTGTCATGCCTATGGCTTTTGCGCCTTCGGTTTGACCCGGATCGACCGAGAGGATGCCGCCGCGCACGGTCTCCGCCATGTAAGCGCCCGTGTTGACGGCCACGACCACGAACGCCGCGAGCCAGACGCTCTTCCATTGCACGGCGTTATTCGTAAAATACGGTAGTCCGTAATAGACGAACACCGCCTGCAGAATCATCGGGGTTCCGCGAAACACCTCGACATACGCGCGGATGATGCCGCGCAGCGCGCCGAGCAGGCCTTTTTTGAGCGCGTTGTCCTTCTTTGCGACGGGAATGGTTTGCAACACGCCGCATAAGAAACCGATGAGACAGCCGACCAGCGTGCAGATGACCGCGAGCGACACCGTCTTCCACATACCGGTGAGATAGATGCTCGCGTAGGTATTCCAGAGCTTCACAATATCAATTCCAAGCTGGGCAAGAATGGTCATGCACACTAACTCCTTTTAATAGAACTACACTTATTGAATTTAGCTTCTTGAACTTAGCTTCTTGAACTTAGCTTCTTGAACTGAGCTTTTCAAACAACAAGGCAAGGCGAGCCGCAACATACGGCGCGCCTTGACCCTGCATTCATCGTAATAAAATCGTCAGCCGGGTGCTTAGCCGATGGGCTGGACTGCGATGGCACTCGCCATGATCGTGTTGAAGTCATCCGCCGTCATGCCTTGGAGAACTTTGTTGAGCGCGTCCTTGAGCACCGAGTTACCCTTGCGAACGCAGATGCCGATGTTGACGTCGCTGTCTGCAACGGTGAAGTCATCGCTGCTGCCCGCGAAATTCAGAATCGTCATATCAGGATAAGCCGTAAGTGCGCCCTGCGCGGTGGGCATGTCGGTGCAGACGAAATCGACCGTGCCGGTCTCCAGCGCCATGAGCATTGCGGGCGCGGTCTCGGCGGCGGGCTGAATCTTTGCGTCCTTGATCTGCGGCAGGCAGGTGTCATACCAGATGGTGCCAAGCTGACTTGTGCAGGTGCCGCCCGCGAGGTCAGAAATACCCTTAGCAGAAGCGAAGCTGCTGGTGTTCAGCGTAACGCAAACGATAGAAGCGTAGAGATACGGGCCTGCAAAGTCGACAACTTCCATGCGTTCCGGCGTCATGCTCTGTCCCGCGATGACGGCGTCAATTTGGCCCGTCTGCACGGCGGGAATCAGCGAATCCCAGTCGAGGCGGACGACTTCGAGTTCCCAGCCGTTTGCTTCACAGAGCTTCTTCGCCATCATGACGTCGTAGCCGTTGGCGAACTCGTTGGAATCCTTGATCGGAACCGCGCCGTTGGCGTCGGTCGGCTGCGTCCAGTTGTAGGGTGCGTAGGCGCACTCCATGGCGACGGTGAGAATGCCGTCCTCCACGCCGGAGGTGGCGCTGGTTGCGGCGGGCTTTGCGGTGCAGGCGAAGCTCGACACGAGTAGCATCAGCGCAAACACGAGGGCAATGATCTTCTTCATTTGTTCGATTTCCTCTCTTACTCTTGTTCTTTGGTTTTTTACAATTTCAGAGTGATGAGCAAAAAATAAACGCGCTTTCCGGTTTCGTTTCCGGCTTTGCGCGCTCATTTTGATAAAATAAAACGCGCTTCCCGGTAAAATGGAAAACGCGCGGTCTTGCATGCGATGATGCGGTGCGGAAGCTTTGCTCCGCCCCTGACCGATGACAGCGCTCCACTTTCGTGACAGTCTGCGACATATTCTCCCGCAGCCCAGCACCCGTTCCCCCGCTTGTACGGAAGAAATGATGCTTCGGCGGCAGCCCCTTTCACGCTTATTGCGCTACTCTTGACAACCGCGCCTCTCTCATCAGACTTATGAAATTGTAGCGTTAGTTTATCATATATGATTTGTTTGTCAAGGGAACAATCCCGAAAACAAGCGTGTTTGTAGAAAAAAACGGCTGCCTTTTCAAGCAGCCGCCATTTTGTGTTGTTTGCGGGAATCAGGTTCCTAAGTACGCCGCCTTGACAGCCTCGTTGGTGAGCAGTTCCTTGCCCGGACCGGACATCGTGATGCGCCCGGTCTCCTTGACATAGCCCGTGTCCGCCGTGGAGAGCGCCATGTTCGCGTTCTGCTCGATTAAGAGGATGGTCACACCCCGCTTGTTGATCTCCTTGATGATCGAGAAGATGTCTCTTACGATCAGCGGAGCAAGACCCAGCGAGGGCTCGTCCATCATCATGAGCTTCGGGCGGCTCATGAGCGCGCGCCCGACCGCGAGCATCTGCTGCTCTCCGCCGGAGAGTGTGCCGCCCGCCTGCCAAGAGCGCTCCTTCAGCCGCGGAAAGAGCTCATAGACCCAGTTGATGTCAGGCGTGATGTCGTCCTTTCGCATATATGCGCCGACGCGAAGGTTTTCCAGCACGGTCAGGTCGGGGAAAATGCGGCGTCCCTCGGGCACAAGCGTTATCCCCTTGCTCACGATTACCGTGGTATCCTTACCCGCAATGCTCTCGCCCTCAAACTCGATGCTGCCGCTCTTGAGCTTGACCAGTCCCGCGATTGCGCGCAGGGTGGAGCTTTTGCCCGCACCGTTTGCGCCGATGAGCGTGACAATGTCGCCCTTGGGCACGTCGAAGCTGATGCCCTTGACGGCCTCGATGCCGCCGTAGTTCACCTTCAAGTCCTTGATGCTTAAAATCATCTCGCTCATTCCGCCACCCCCAGATACGCATTGATCACCTTCGGGTCCGCCTGCACGACGGCGGGCGTTCCGTTGCTGATGAGCCGACCGAAGTCGATGACATAGATGCGGTCACTAAACTGCATGACCAGATCCATGTGATGCTCAATCATAAAGACGGTCAGGTCGTATTTGTTCTTGATCTGTACGATGAACTCGCCCAGTTCCTGCGTCTCCTGCGGGTTCATGCCCGCGGCGGGTTCGTCCAGCAGGAGGAGCTTTGGCGTGGTCGCGAGCGCGCGTGCAATCTCCAGACGGCGCTGCAGGCCGTAAGGCAGGCTCACCGCGAGATCGTTTGCGTATTGCATCAAATTCTGTTCTTCTAACAGCGCCGCCGTCTCCTCGCGCATGCGCTTCTCTTCCTTGTAGGAGAGGCGCAGCGTCGCGGTGAGCACATTCTGCTTGGCGCGCATGTGCTTGGCGGTCAGCACGTTATCAAACACCGTCATGCTCTTCCAGAGCCGGATGTTCTGGAAGGTGCGCGCGATGCCGAGCTTGGTCACCATATCCGGCGTCGGGTCTACCGTGCGGCAGTTGATGTATTGCTTGGCGTTTTCGCCCGCGTAGAGCTTCTTCATCTTGCCGCGCGGATGGTTTGCCACGATGGTCTTGCCATTGAAGGAGATCTGGCCGTTCGTGGGATCATAGATGCCGGTAATGCAGTTGAAGGCAGTGGTTTTGCCCGCGCCGTTGGGGCCGATCAGCGCTACGATCTCGCCCTTGTTGACTTCAAGCGAGAGGTTGTTGACGGCGACGACGCCGCCGAACTGCATGGTTACGTTTTCGAGTTTCAACACGTTCTCAGCCATCGATACCGCCTCCTTTCGCCGCCTTGGCGCGCTTGTTAAACCGCTTGACCAATCCCGCAAACGAGATCTCTTTATCTCCCATCAAGCCTCTCGAGAAGAACAGCACGATCATCATGATGATGATGGAGAACACAAACCGCCGAAAGCCGGAGCGGAAGAGGTTCGGCGCTTCGATGCCGAGGAACTTGCCCATGTCGAGTCCACGTAGCCACCATTCGGAAGCCGCAATATAGAGGAAGCTCGCAATCAGGCTGCCGGAGATGGAACCGATGCCGCCGATGACCACGATGAGCAGGATTTCATACGTCATCGCGCTCTTAAACTGCGCAGCCTGCACGGTGTACTGATACATCGCCAAGAGCGCACCGGAAACGCCCGCGAAGAACGAGCTAATGATGAAGCTCATCTCCTTGTGCTTCAAGAGGTTGATGCCCATGGCTTCCGCCGCGACCTCATCGTCGCGGATCGCTTTAAACGCGCGACCGTAGGACGAGTTGATGAGCAGCACGATGAGGCCGATGCAAACACCGCAGGCAAGAAAGACATACAGCGTCGGCGGAAACGGAGTATCCGTAAACGGAATCTTCACGTCCGTGAGGTCGAGATAGTTGCGCATGACGTTTGCGCCGTTGGTGATCGGCCCCAGCACATCCCACTGGAAGATCGCGCGGATGATCTCCGCAAAGCCGATCGTAGCGATGGCGAGGTAGTCCGACTTGAGGCGCAGCACGGGCAAGCCGATCAGCGCCGCAAAGAGCGCCGCGGCAAGCCCCGCACAGACGAGACCCACGAAGATGCCGGTGTCAAACTTGATCGCGGCTTCATAGTATTTATACACCGAATCGGTGAGCTTGATTTCAGTCGGCATCGTAAAGATCGAGTAAGTATACGCGCCGATGAGCATAAAGCCCGCCTGCCCCAGTGAGAAGAGGCCGGTAAAGCCGTTGAGCAGGTTCATGCTGACTGCAACGAGCGAATAGATCGCACCCTTTTTCAGCACGGTAAAGATGATGTGGTTGGAATCCACCGTTTGCTCCAACACCGTGACAATCACATAGATCAGCGCGATTGCCGCAAACGCGATCCAAAGTTCCGCTTTGCTTTTCTTATTCATGCAATCGCCCCCCTTACGCCTTGTCCGTGGATTTCTCGCCGAAGAGACCGGTGGGTTTCACCACGAGAATGATGATCAATAGCGCAAACGTAAACGCATCCGAGAACGTCGTCCAGCCGCTGCCGCCGAAGCCGAAGATCGACGTACCGCCCTTGATGATATTCTCCGCGATGCCGATGATAAACGCGCCGATGACCGCGCCCGGGATGCTGCCGATGCCGCCGAACACGGCAGCAACGAAGCACTTGAGACCCGGCATGCTGCCCGAGACGGGCGTGACGGACGCGTAGTTTGTAAAGTAGAGCATAGAACCCACCGCCGCGAGGAACGAACCGATCACAAACGTCACCGAAATGACAGTGTTGATGCGGATGCCCATCAGGCGGCTGGTTTCAAAATCTTTCGAGACGGCGCGCATCGCCATGCCGACCTTGGTGTACTTGATGAGCAGCGTTAAGAGCACAACGAGCACAATGGTCAAAATCGGCGTCACCACGGTCACCATCTTGGTGGTTGATCCACAGATTGTGATCGTTTGGCTCAACCACGGAATGGCGGGATAAACCTTGGCAAGGCCGCCGGTGAAATACAGCGCTGCATTTTGCAACAAGTATGAAATGCCGATCGCGCTGATCATGACGGACATGCGGGGAGCCGTGCGCAGGGGTTTATAGGCCGCGCGCTCGATGAGAAAGCCAAGCGCGACGGTCAGGATCAAAACGAGCGGAATCGCGATGGTCACGGGAAGAACCGTAGAGAGGTAGACCATCATGAGTCCCGCGCACATGAATACATCGCCGTGGGCAAAGTTGATCAGGCGCAGAATGCCGTATACCATCGTGTATCCGATGGCAATCAGCGCATACTGCCCGCCGACCGATATTCCCGAGAGGATATACGATAGGTTGGCATGTAAAAAATCGAGCATTGATTTGCCTCCATCCATGCCGCACTTCCAATCAGAGCGGCTCCGTTAAAACTCCCTGAAATCCTTAGCGGGATTTCGTCTCTTTGTCGGGCGGAAAAAATCATCACGGCTCCAGCGGCGGTATCGCCGCAAGAGCAAGGCGGAAGCCGTATGTGAAATCCGCTTCTACAAAGTGCGGCGGGGGTATTGTCTCCCCCGCCGCATTGGACTTAGCGTCGATTAACCAATCGTGACCGGGGGCAGGGCGTCCCATGCACCGGTTTCGGTATTCGCGTGCTTGACATACGCGGTGTTGCGGATGGCATCGCCATTGACCTGATCGAGTGCGATCGGTCCGGAGACGCCTTCGTAGGTGGTGCCCCAGAGGGCGGTCATGATGGCGGCGGGATCCGTGCTCGCGGCCTTCTTCATGGCTTCGAGAGCAAAGAAGTAGGCGTCATATCCCATCGCGGTGACCGCGGCAACGGTGTCGTCGCCGCCGTTGTTGGCGAGCTGAGTAGCATCCGCTTTGACCCAGGCTTTGAAGCCCGCGTCGAATTCGGCGTTCGCGCCTTCGGGATAGAACGTGGTGACGGTTACGTCAACGCTCTTGCCCTTCGCGGCCTGGAGGATAACGTTGCTATCCCACGTGTCGCCAGCGAGAATCGGCATGCCGAGGGCCTGCGATTCCGCCTGGTCGATGATCAGCTGAGCCGCTTCGGTGGACACCGGCGAGAAGAAGACCTTTGCATCGCCGTTCTTTGCGTTGCTGATGTAGCTGGTGAAGTCGCTGTTGCCATCCGGGAACGTATCCTGAATGCAGGTACCGCCGAGGGCTTCAAACGCCTTGACGAAGTAGTTCACCAAGCCGCCGGAATAGTCGTCACCGAGCTTGGAGAGGCAATATGCCGTCTTCACGCCGAGGGTTGTAAAGGCGTAGTTCGCCAGAACCGTGCCCTGGAAGGGATCGAGGAAGCAAACGCGGAAATAGTGCTTGTTGCCTTCGGTGACCTGCGGGTTGGTGCAGGTGATGCCGATTGCCGGAATGCCGGCTGCTTCAAACGTCGGGGAAGCCGCGATGGACACGCCGGAGCCGTAGGAGCCGAGCACGACCGAAACGCCCGCCGAAACCAGCGTGGACGCAGCGGAGGCCGCCTTGTCGTTGGAGCTCTCGTTGTCGACCTTGACGAGCTGCACATCATACGTCTTTCCGTTGATTTCAACGGTAGGGCTGACGGAGTTTGCGTACTCGATGCCAAGGGTCTCCTGCTTGCCGCCCGCGCCGTTATCTCCGGATGCGGGTTCATAGATGCCGATCTTCACGACAGGATTGCCGGAAGCGGGCTGCTCTGCGGCCGTGGTGTCGGTCGCGGCAGGCGCTGCACAGGCAGCAATCGACGCGACGAGAACGAGCGCCAGTAGAATCGCTACGATCTTCTTCATTGACTTCTTTCCTCCATTTTTTCTTTTCGTTCAAGATGAACCAAACGCGTCAACGCAAACCATACGCTGACGACTATCCAAAATTATAAACTCGAATCCCGCGTGATGCAACCCTAACTATGCATTCGATATGCAATATATAATTTTCCTGCGCGCGGAAATGTTTCTTTGTAGCGATAAATGCAGGAATGCCTTCAAAGCGCACATTTTCAGGATTTCTTACGTAATTTTGGCGCATGATTCCGCGTAATTGTGCAGCTTGTCCTGCGACAGAAAAAATGTTTGTTTGCATGAATAAATATGGAACAATTCACTTTGTTTTGCATGACGCAAAATCAAATTGCGTTTTTTGATTTCAACCTTGCCATGCAGGAAATCGTTCTTGACAAGCGGTTGGAATTCTTATATACTGCTCAAAATGAGTAAATTCGAATGAGAGGCAGGAGCAAGGATGAGCTCGCGGGTGCAAGCAAGCAAGTATCAAAAACGCCTCCGCACTCCTCGTGTTTCTTCTCTATCTTTCAAGAGTGATTTGATTTTCAAGGCCTTGATGAAAAGTATTTTTCTTTTCATTCAAGGCTTTTTTATTACCAAGGACTTTTCCAACATTTCGGCTTTGATCTCAGAAAGTGTTTTTCTTTTCATTCAAAGCTTTTTTATTAGACTTTCTCAGTTTCAGTATTTCCTTTTGAGAATTGTCTTCCCTCAATATTATATTTGTTTTCCAACATCGGTTTAATCACCGGTGTTTTTTTATGACCTGCCCCGCCCGCGCGCGGAGGAGCGAAAGAAGGAGAGCGAAACAACCATGCTGAAAAACAGAAACCTGATTGCACCAAGCGACTTCACCCTTGAGGAGATCGAGGAACTGCTGCAACTAAGCGAGCGCATCATCCAAAAACCCGAACGTTACGCCGATTGTTGCAAGGGCAAGCTCATGGCGAGCCTGTTCTACGAACCTTCCACCCGCACCAAGTTTTCCTTCGATGCGGCGATGCTCCGCCTCGGCGGCAACACGCTGGGATTTTCCGACCCCAACACCATCAGCACGGCAAAGGGTGAAACCATCGCGGACAGCGCGCGCACCATCGGCAAATACGTCGACCTGATCGTCGTACGGCACCCGAAAGAGGGCACGGCGAAGCTCATGAGTCGCTACTCCGGCTGCCCGGTCATCAACGCGGGCGACGGCGGACACCACCACCCGACGCAGACGCTGACCGACCTTCTCACCATCCGCCACTATAAAGGAAACTTCAACGGACTGACCGTCGGGGTCTGCGGCGACCTGAAGTTCGGGCGCACGATCCACTCTCTCGTCACCTGCCTCGCGCGGTACGAAAACGTCAGCTTCCGCTTCATCTCGCCGGAGGAGCTGACCATGCCCGCCTTCGTGAAAGAAGAGCTCAACGCCAAAGGCGTGCCGTACACCGAGACCACCGACCTCGAAGGGACGATCAAAGACCTCGATGTGCTCTATATGTCCCGCGTGCAGCGCGAGCGCTTCATCAGCGAGGAGGAATACCTGCGCCTGAAGGACTACTTCGTCCTCACCCCCGAAAAGATGGCGCTCGGCCGGCCGGACATGATCGTCATGCACCCGTTGCCGCGCATCAACGAGATCGCCACCGAGGTGGACGCCGACCCCCGCGCGGTCTACTTCGAGCAGGTGAAGTTCGGCATGTACATCCGCATGGCGCTGATCCAGAAGCTGCTTGGCGTCGAAGAACCTCAAGAGTAACCCGCCGAAACCGAATACCGTACATAATTATCCGCGCCGGGAGGAAGAAAATATGATCAACGTTTCG
>JBDKRF010000379.1:0-4926 GCA_039683525.1 Clostridiaceae bacterium | reverse complement strand
GTCATCTGTACTTTTTCGAAAGTAAACATAATTCAAGAATATATCCCTAACTATAACGCCTTTACAAGTATATGACAGCTCAAAAAAGCGAGACCGGGGATTACCCGGTCTCGCTGATTCTCACAGCTCCTCGGGGAAGTCGATGACTTCCTCTTCGGAGACATCCTGGTTCACCGCCAGGGCGTTGACGGGACCACCGTCGTCATCCTCCTCTTCCAGGGGCTCGGCACCGGTGAAGGCGTCGACCATGCCGCCAAGCGCATTCCCCAGCGACATTTCCATCGGATCCGTCGGGGGAGGGGGCAGGCCGGAGAGCATGGGATTGCGGGGGACAAAGAATTCTTTGCCCTCCTCATCCTCGTGCTTCATGTTCGGGGTGACCCCCTTCACGCCAAGCGTTTCCGCCAGGGACTCGGTCTGCTCGCCTTCGGCCGAGTGATCGGCCAGCATGGCCTCGGCATCCTCCGGAGAGATCTTGCCGGAACGCAGATCCTCACGAACCCGCGCGTCCAGGCCCAGGACGAAGGCAATGTCTTCGCCCGAGAACATGCTGAGTTCTTCGGCGATGGCTTTCTGCCACCAAACGAAGCCACCAAACAGCTGGACCAGTTCGATGGGCGGAATGCGGGGGATGGCGCACTCCAGGCGCATGGTGCGCTTGTCGATGTCCCCGGTCTGGGGAATGTCGAACGCCAGGATCTCGAAACGATAGCGCGTACGCACATCGTAGCGATACGCACGCAGAATCCGGAACTCGGTTTGCACCGTCTGGGGCAGCTTGTCGCTGTCCAGATGAGTACGCAGCAAGATCCCATTCCAGGGGAAATTGGGATTCCCGTTTTCACGCTTCTCGATCAGGATCGGCGTCTGCCTCTCCTGCGGATTCTTGCGACTGATGAGGAATTTCTTCCCCTCGTGGCCGCTGGCCGGAGAGCCCGGCACAAAGGCCGCGATGAACTTGGCCACGACCCGGCGGACCGGATCCCAGGCGACCAACGCCTCCGCGATCGGCACCACCTCACGGCTCGGCGTGAGGTACGTGCTGCACAAGGTGATCTTGGGCGCGGGGATGGCCTTGCGCCTGATGTCCACCATCTGCTCGGGGCGAATCCCCGAGAAAATGGTGTTCTGCACCGGCGGGACGATGAACTTTTTCTTCTGTTCCATGGTAGTATTCTCCTAATCCCCGTAGCTTTGCTGTGTGGTTAAATGAACAGCGCCACACCCCGGGGAAAGGTGTGGCGCTGTTGTATTCGCTACTGACCCACTTAGGCCAGAAGCTGCTCTGCATGAGCTAGCGCCTTAACCGCGTTTTCCCGATTCTTGAAGTAGAAACTTCGAGCGTAGGAATTACGGCTTTGGTTTTTATCGTACTGGTGCACGCCCCACATCTGCAGGTCACGCTGATGTGACACGGCTTGCATGATACGACTAGCCTGCTCACTATTATTTATAACACGAAAATACCTATCCATTTCAAGCCTATCCGCTTCCGGCTGAATAATTTCAGGCGGCGCGGGCTCAGACTCTTTTACAGCTACAGGTTCACTAAACTCCACGACTTCCGGAGTAGCGTCCACAACTTCAGGAGTAATACCCAAAACTACAGGAGTAGTCTCGGCAACTTCTTGTTCCGATAATTTATTCTTTTTAGGTCTAGCCATAATTAATTAGTGTATGAGAATTTAACACCTTCTTTACGCATACGCTTAATCTTTTCTGCTGCCTCAGAACCTGCAGGCTGCATACTGTGCAAGAGTAATGCAAAGTGTTGTTTACCAGCTATAGCATGAGAATCGTCATGATCAACATCCAAATTTTTAGCTTCAGCTTCTTCCGGATGGCCCAGTACCTCAGCAATACCGTACTGCGTTTCCTCTCCTTCGGTATCCATGGCCAGCTCGCTGATCAGATGATCAAACTTACCGCCATAGCTTAGCGTGATTCTAAAATTATCGGGTAAGGGTGCTCCATGCGCTTTGACAAAATGAATACTTTTTGTGTACGCATAGATAATACAATTGTAAAAACGTTTTGCTACAGAAACCCAGGCATCAAAATAAGCCTGGTTAAAGAAATCACCGCCTACGTGAAGTCTTAGAATTTTTGCGCCGCGAGGGAAGGAAGCAACAATCAGTTCTTCCATTCCCTCCTTGGTTTTGGCTTTGTTTAGAAGCATGTAGTTATGCCAGCGTTGTAGACGCACAGCTGGACGAGTCTCACTTACTGCGGAAAAGCACCTAAACTTTTGATGCTTACCATCTATAATTTTACCAGTTTCCCTGTCAGCCTTTGCTAAACAGTCTTTTGCGCCGGGGCAGGAATAACCTGAAGGTAGAGAAAACGTAACTATCTCTTTGGATAGTTTCGCATTACCACCAAAGTTGAATTTCAACAATGGAGATGCTTGATCTTGGGACATTAATTTATCTTTCCGTCATGTGATTGCTTTTTGTGCTAACCAGTTAGTGAATGTATTTTCAACGCTATTTTTCAGGCGGGTACTCATGGCGTTTAAGTCATAATAGACAATGACTCCGCCCGTCCCCAAAGCACACAGCTTCTGTATATAAAAACAAATCGTACCCGCATGAGGAGTTCCCGGCAATCTAGGAAGAATTACAAGCACTAAGTTGGATTTAGATACCAATAGTGCTTGCGCTTCAAAACCTCGCTCTGTTAACCAATTGCGAATATATTTAATAAATCGCTTGTTTGGTTTTTCTTCAGCGTAAAGTTCTAGATTCCCGAGTCTCATGTTAGTCAACTTTTACTCTATACCGACTCCAGATCTCAAAGTCAAACTCTGCGATCGTTTGCTTTTTTGTTAAAAGAATTGGCGTGACCGAATCCACAAACAGCTTTTCTAAACGCTCGTATTCTGGTTTCAGCATAGGCGTACTTGCGGGAATGTCAGGGAGCTGAAGCTCTTCCCTCATGTACTTCAGAATATGAGTATCCAAACATGCGCCGCACCATCCCTTGCGCGTATACATCAAAAACATTGAAGCTGTCTTGTAACCGATACCTGGAATACCTACCAGATTCTCACGTTTACATTTTTTCAGATTCAGTTTATTCGAACCAATTCTATTGCTAGCGTGCATAAGGCCAGCGCTGATACGACTGTATTGTCCTGTCTTAGCTTCCATCAGCCAAGCTTTCACGGTTGTCGCGAGATCAGCCTCAAGAATACCATGATGAATGGCGGACAAGACACCTAGACTATTTACAGCATATTCACCAAGCTCGCGTTTCACGATATCGATGAATTGATCCAACTTCTTCTGCTGCACGCTGGCATTTTTGCCTGCAACAAAAATATTAGTTAACAGAAACTTTTCTAGTTCGGCCGGTGTGGCATCGAATAAAAAAGGATTATCGACTGTACCAGCAAGCACAGTCTCGAGAACGGTTTCTTCTCCCATGCAATTAATCGTTATTTTGTCTCTCAAACTTTATGGCAGCACGTGTATGCTGCGCCATGTCGTCTTGTGCTTCTACTTCGCCGACTCCTTCTACAATGACGTCTTCGTAAATAATCACTGCAGTCTCTTCGTCGTCAGCCACTGAGATATTGTCCGTGCAAACAAACAATGCCCCACATATTCCCGGGTGGTTCGAGTAGATGGATTCCGGAACACCTTGTTGAAGGTTGACCACTACCACATAGTCTCCGTCTTCTTCAGCTTCCGAAAAGTTACTGACAATCTTGTTTAATATTCCCACGATCTGCCGTCGAATCTTTGCTTCGCTGGTTTTATTCGACGTTTCCGCCTGTACCAGATCTACAATTTCAGCGGCTAATTCGTGGATATTCATATTACAATAAAGTGTCTACAGGAGGTCGAGAATTATTTAAATACTCCCAACCCTTATTGGTAATCTGATATCTGTTGTCTGTTAATTGTACGACGTACAGATGTTCATTCAAAAATGCAATACTCTCCAAATCAATAGGCGCGCCAATTCTGCTCTCAATCTGCTCAAGGAGAGCAGGTTCTTTTCCATACATACTGAGCGCAGCCAAAACCTTGGCCGCTTCAGGATATACTTCAATGAGATCAAGTTGCTTTTGCATTATAGATTCGTGCGTTTGAAACAAGTAAAAACTGTGGGGTTTCTAGGATCCCCAGCAACTGCATGCGGCAAATTATATTTCTTTACTGCCGCGTATGCTTTCTTAAAATCATCTTCGTCGATACATTCAACAATACCCGCTTCTTCTACATCCGGATATTCTTGATCACGCAAACCGACTTCATCTTTTTCCCATCTCTTCCACATCAGATAAGCGATATTGCCGACTTCAGCAACACGCCCTCTTACATAATAAACAACAGGTTGAAGATCAGTCGCCAATAAACTTGGACGTACTTGCAGCAACACCCGCCAAGGTTGTGCTGCCGCTGTACCAGCAAGAACTTGCTTCTGTTGTTTAGGCCTCTTCATGCTGATCTTGTGTATAATGTTTCTTTTTGCGCTCCAGGAATTTTTTCCGGCGTTCCATCTGTTCTTCCTTGGACCTACGCAAATCCGCAAACCTTACTACCATATTTCTACCGTACATATCCGGCGTATCATGAAGCTGTGAGATTGCTTTCAGCGCATCTTCAAACGATGCCATTTCAACAAACCCAAACCCCTTGTGTTTAGGTGTCTTGAAAATACGCGGTAAATAAACATCATTAACAGTACCTGCGGTAGAGAACATATTTTTAACATCCTCTTCGGTGATGCTAAAACTTAAATTACCTACATACAGGCGACATCTCGGGTCTGATTCAAATTCCATAAACGTCGCGAGAATACTAGAGTTAGTATCTAGGTCAACACCTTTTTTTACGCTGCTTACGCAAATTGTTCAGAATATCCAAGAATTCCATCCGATTATCTGCAATCGCGAGCCAAATATGCTCTAATTCA
>JBDKRF010000378.1:0-1705 GCA_039683525.1 Clostridiaceae bacterium | reverse complement strand
GAGGTACTGGCCATCACCGTCTTTGAGTTTACGGAGCAGCTTTACGGTGGTGTCATTGAGCACGAACACAGCGCTCTTGCGGTATGGTGCGCGGAGCGAGTACACGAGGTCGATCAGTTCATCGCCCGTAATCGCAGCAGCGCCTGCCGTGGTGACACCGACTTCTGCGCCGCCGGTGGTGTTGAGAATTCCGATGGGCTTGCTCACGCCGTTGCCGGTGAGGAACGCATCCTCTTCCTTGTCGCCGATGCGTTTGCCGAACTGATCGGACACATACCCTTCGATGTCGAAGACACTGTCGGAGAGCAGTTCCTCGGAGACCTTGATCATGGTCGCAAGCTTATACGCACCGAGCACGACCTGCGAGAACGTATCGTCCGAGAGCGGGTAGGTCCCCTCTTCGTCGACCCAATCAGCGGTGCCCTTGGATGCGACCACAGGAATCTTCCGATCACCATAACTGGTCTGGATCACATGGCAGAGTGGACGCAGCACGTTCGCAACCGTCAGCTTCTGCACCAGCGTCTTTTCAAACTCGTCCGGTACGAGATAGCCGCCCTCACTGTCGGTTCCTTCCAACAGGGAGTTTAGGATCTCAGGTCTCGGGTTCTTGGAGCGGATCGCGTTCCAGAATGCCTTTTTGTACGCATCGGACGCACGGCCTGTTTTCTGTTCCGCCGCAGACTGCGCAGGCTTACTGGTCAGCGGGTCGGCGGTGGGCTTGTTCAGCTCAGCGTCAAGCGCGGCCTGCCGTTCCAACCGGTCGATCTCATTGCCGAGGTTGACGACGTCGGCTTCCATCTTCTCGTATGTCGTAACGTCTTCAGCGGCGAGAAGGCCGTCCGTGCCGCGTTTGGTGTCGAGAAATGCTTTGGCCGCATCCCACGATTTGGCGCGCTTTTCGCGGAGTTCCTGAATCTGATTCATATTTCTCTCCTTATTTCTTCAAAAGATTGAGCCGCTGATACAGCGGCTCGGAAGGGTGCTTGTGTTCTGTTTTCGGAATTTTGCTCAGGAGCGAATTTGTCACCGCACGCCGGCTGAATTGGTAGCTATTGATCGGGGTACCGTCCGACACACACGCGTCGCGTGTCAGGATACCGTCAGCGAACCCAAGCTCGATTGCCTTTTGCGCATTCATCCACGTTTCAGCATCCATGAGGTGTGCGAGCTTCGCGCGGGACATGCCCGTTTTCAGCTCGTATGCGTTGATGATGCTCTCCTTCACCTCGTCCAGCAAGGCGATGGCTTTTTGCATCTCTTCGCTATCGCCGATCGCTACCGTCAATGGGTTATGGATCATGATCAAGCTGGTCGCGGCCATGAGCACTTCGGTCCCCGCCATAGCGATCACCGACGCGGCGCTTGCCGCGATACCGTCGATCTTGACGGTAACCCGACCCTTGTACTCCATGAGCATGGTGTAGATTTGGCTTGCTGCGACGCAATCGCCACCTGGGCTATTGACCCAAATCACGACGTCGCCCGTACCGGCGTTTAGCTGCTCCCGAAACAGTTTCGGCGTGACGTCGTCATCAAACCAGCTCTCTTCGGCGATCACGCCGTCGATGGTCAAAGTGCGGGTGCCGTCTTCGTTTCGCACCCAATTCCAAAATTGTCGTTTCAAGAAGAATCCTCCTTTTTCTGCTGTGCTCCCCCGAATAATTTATGTGAAGCTTCACATAAATTGTTTTATGTAGAGTAA
>JBDKRF010000377.1:0-7586 GCA_039683525.1 Clostridiaceae bacterium | reverse complement strand
TGTTGCGCGCAAGATCACCGAAAATGTCGTGCCCGTTATGGAGAAGCTGGGCATCGAGGTCGTCAACTTCAATATCCAGAATTTCAAGGACGCCGCCGGTACCATCGAGAACATGGGTATCGACAACATAGAGCAGATTCGCAAAAACGCGCAGATCGCCAAAGCAAACGCGCAGAGGGACATCGCAATTGCCACCGCCGAGGCGCAGCAGCAGGCAAACGCCGTCCGTGCAGATGCGGAGAAGAAGATCGCCGTGCAAAACGCGGAGCTCGCCGTACAGCAATCCGACATGCAGGTGCGCTCCGACACCAAGAAGGCGGAGGCGGACGCAGCCTATGCCATTCAGCAGGAGACTCAGCGCAAGACGATCGAGATCACGAAGGCCAACGCCGATATCGCGCGCAAAGAAAAGGAATCCGAATTGGCAGAGCGCGAAATCTTGTTGCAGGAAAAGAAACTGGACGCGGAGATTCGCAAGCAGGCGGACGCGCTGAAGTATCAGGCCGAGAAGGAAGCGGAAGCGCAGCTCATCAAGCGTCAGCGCGAGGCAGACGCCAAAAAGTACGAGATGTCGCAGCAGGCGGAAGCCCTCCGCATCGAGGCGGAGGCGCACAAGTTCCAGGTGGAACAGCAAGCCGCGGCAAGGCGCGCCGAAGCGGAAGCCATGCGTTATTATATGGAGCAGGAAGCGGAAGGTATCCGCGCCAAAGGCGTCGCTGAAGCGGAAGCGATCGAGCGCAAAGCCGACGCGCAGAAGCGCATGGGCGAGGCCTCCGTACTGGAGATGTACCTCACCGCTCTGCCCGAGGTCGTCAAGAACGCGGCTTCCCCGCTGGCACAGACCGAGAAGATCGTCATGTATGGCGACGGCAACTCCTCCAAGCTGGTACGGGACGTCAGGCTCAGCGCAAGCCAGGTATTGGAGGGTATCCGCGAGTCGACCGGCCTCGACATCAAGGACCTCATCTCTGCGCGTCAGGCGGTTATACCTTTAGCCACAGAGCCGAAGGTTGAGCCGAAGAACGCATAAATTTCTCTCGAAAACGCACCGATTTTTACTCAATGCCGTCCGGTTTTCGCCGGATGGCGTTTTTCTGCAAAATTTCTCTTGCTCATGACGTTGCGTGATATGCTATCGTGCAGGCTGAAAGGGCGAACAAGAGCGCTTGTAAGCGCAGGGATTCGCCAGAAGGAGCAAGCATATATGAGTATCAAAGATGCACTGCCGTTTCTGATTCCGCTGGTGATTGCCCAGTTTACATTGCTTGGCATCACGCTGCACCACGTCCTGACCCACGAGCACTACAAGCGCGGAACCCGTGCGCTCTGGCTTGTCGTTGTCATCGTAGGCATGGAGTTCATCGGCCCGATCCTGTATTTCGTACTGGGAAAAGAGGACTAATCCACTATGGACGTACTAGAGCTGACCGGCGTACAGAAACGCTTCGGTGAGCGAATCGTATTGCAGAATCTCTCTCTGCGTGTACCGGAGGGGTCCATCTACGGCTTTATCGGCGAGAACGGCGCGGGCAAGACTACCACGATGAAGATGATAGTAGGTCTTCTTGCGGCGGACGGCGGCGAGATCCGCATCTGCGGCGAAAAAGTTGCCTATGGGCAAACGAGGACGAACCGCTTTGTGGGATATCTGCCGGACGTGCCGGAGTTTTACGGCTATCTCACGCCGAAGGAATACCTCTCGCTGTGCGGTGGTCTCGCCGGAGTTTCTGCGAACGCGCTTGATGCGCGCGCAAAGGAGCTGCTCTCCCTCGTCGGGTTGACTGCCAGCGCCAACCGCCGCATCGGCGGCTTCTCGCGCGGGATGAAGCAGCGGCTCGGGATTGCGCAGGCGCTCATCCACCGCCCGAAACTGCTGATCTGCGACGAGCCGACCTCCGCGCTTGATCCCGCAGGCAGGCGGGATATCATCGACATTCTCCGCGCGATCCGCAGCGAGACCACCGTGCTGTTTTCCACACACATCCTGCCGGATATCGAGCGCGTCTGCGACCAAATCGGCCTGCTTTCCGGCGGAAAACTCGCGCTCAGCGGACGGTTGGAAGAGATTCGCGCCATGCATGCAAAGAGCGGCTTTGTCGTGGAGTTTGCGGAGGAGAGCGAGGCTACCGCGTTCCTTGGCGCACGCACGGGAGGCGAGCACGATTCCCCGACGCGCCTGATTTACCCCACGGCAACGCACGAGGATATGCTAGGCGCAATGATGCAGCTCAATAACCTGCACCTCTGTCCGCTGAAGATCGAGCAGCGGGAGCCTTCGCTGGAATCGCTGTTTATGGAGGCGGCCAAGGAATGAAACAGCTAAGATTATTGCTGAAAAAAGAGTTTCTGGAGCTCTTCCGCACGAAGAAAGCGCTGGTGCTCCTCATCGTGTTCGGTATCTTCGGTATCATGAATCCCGCGCTGGCGAAGCTCACGCCATGGATGCTATCGCTCATGGGCGATTCCCTCGCGGAACAGGGCGTGACCATCGGCACGATTGCGGTAAATGCGCTGACCGCCTGGACGCAGTATTTTAAGAATCTGATGATGGAGTACATCCTCATCCTTGCGCTTTTTTCCGGCATCTTCGCGCAGGAGTATCAGAGCGGCACACTCATCAACCTGTTGAGTAAGGGTGTTTTCCGCGAAAAAGCCGCGCTTTCCAAGCTATTCGCCGTGCTGATCTGCTGGACTGCCTGCTATTGGCTGACGTTCGGGATCACGCTTGGTTACACCGCGTACTTCTGGGAAAACGCGCTGCCAAACGGCATTTGGCTTGCGACATTCTGCGCCTATTTCATGGGCATCTGGCTGTTGTCGCTGCAGATGGCGTTCGCGTCCTCACTGTCTTCGGGCATGTATGCGCTGCTGCTCACGGGCGGCGTGTATGTGGTCTTCTTTGCGCTGGGGATGCTGCCCGCGCTTACGCGCTTCCTTCCGCCGCGACTCGGCGACGGGCTCGCGCTACTGACAGGCGATATGCAGTCCTCGGACTTTCTGCCCGCACTCTGGATCTCCCTCGCGCTGACGTTGATTCAGTCCGCGCTGTGCGTATTGGGGATTCGAACTAAGCAGCTGTAAAATTTATTACGTTCTCGTTTCGCAAGCAAAAAGGCTGCTAGAAAGAAAATTTCTTTCTCTGACAGCCTTTTTAGTTGGGTTGACACTCGCGGGCGGATGATATCCGCCCCTACAATCGCTCTTACGAGGTATGCTGCAATACGGAACTGTTTGATCCGATTTAGACTTAGATTTTTTGATGCGCGTGTAGGGGCGGATATCATCCGCCCGCGCCACCCACGCCCACATAAAAGGAGCTGTCATTTTTTTGACAGCCCCTTTTTTTGTCTTATAAATACGATTACAGGGTTTGCATCAGGCGCACGTAGAACTGCACCGTCTTGATGATCTTGGTGAGCGGAATGTGCTCGTCGTGACCGTGAATGCCTCCGCGCTCCTCTTTCGTGAGCTCCATCGTGGAGAAGCGGTAGACGTTCTCCGAGATCGCGCTGTAATGGCGCGAATCAGACGCGGCAAACATCAAATACGGCGAAACCTCGGCCTCCGGCCAGGTCTGGGCGATCGCGTGCGTGAGCTTCTCCCAGCCGTAACCCTCTGTGCGCGAAATCTTGCAAGGATCGGTGCCATGCATGACGCTCGTGGTGATGCCATCGTCCGCAACCAGCGTCTTGAGGCGGCTGAGCGTGCTTTCGATGGTTTCCCCGCTGATAATGCGCAGGTTTGCGACCATCCGCGCGCGCGGCGGCAGGACATTGCTGGCCTTGCTGCCCTCTGCCATCGTAAACGCGCAGGTGGTGCGCATCATGGCGTTGAGCTCGCCGCCGGACTTCTTGCACATCGCGTCCAGCACGGGCAGGAAGCACCAGAGGTTTGCAAAGATCAATTTGAAAGCAAACGACGAACGGCGGCCCAGCGTATCAAACATCTCCGCGACGGGCTTCGTCAGTTTCACCGGAAACGGCTTGGCCTCGATGCGTGTGACGGCAGCGGCAAGGCGGCCGATTCCCGTGTGCGGCGGCGGAGACGAGGCGTGTCCGCCCGCGCCTTCGATCACGAACTGCGCGTCCATGAGTCCTTTTTCCGCGATGCCGATCAGCGCGCAGGGTTGCTTGACACCGGGGAAAATTCCCTCGACGACAGCGCCGCCTTCGTCCAGCACCAGCGCGGGCACGATGCCGCGCGAGCGCATGGTCTCCACGATCACGGGCTGGGATTTTCCGGCGACCTCTTCATCGCCCGCAAAGGCGAAATACATGTCGTTTTCCGGCACGAAACCGAGTTTGAGCAGGTGCTCCGCGGCTTCCATCACGCCCAGCAAGGTACCCTTCGTGTCCAGCGTGCCGCGACCCCAGAGGATGCCATCCTGAATCAGTCCATCGAAAGCAGGCTTTGTCCACTGCTCCTCATTGACCGGCACCACGTCGTAATGCGACATGAAGACGGCGGGGTTCTCCGAACTCTTTCCCTTGAGAGAGAAGAGCACGCCGCTTGGGCCGATCTCTTCGTAGGTGCACGTAGCAGCAACATTCGGATAGTTTTTCTTGAGCAGTGCGCGAAACTTTGCAAACTCTGCCTTATCGATTCGCTCGTCCTCATAATAGGACACGGTTTTGCAGCGGATCATCTCGGCAAAGTGCGAAATCGCAGCCTGCTCGTCAATCTCTACCGCGGCGGATTCCACGGCGGCAGTCGCCTTGGGTTTGAATCGCAGCGCGCGGATGATGATCACCGCGAAAAACGCAACGACCAGCGCCACAAGCGCAATCCAGAAATACGTCATGTCAGGGTTCTCCTATCTCCGCTTTTTTTCGGAAGCGGTAAACTACGATATACCTCGGGATTAAGTTCGATCATGCTCGATCGATCATAACGGGAACTACAGCAGATTCTTCTTATACAGAATCCGCGCAACGCCGATGGCGATCAGCGCGCCGACCGGCACGAGGATGCCCACTGCGCCGGCAAGCGACGGCACGAACAGAAACAGCGCGACCATCACCGTCAGCGGCGCAATCGCAATCTTCCAATCCTTGGAAACAAACACGACGCCGAGCGCACCGAAGAGCGCGGGCAGGATGTTTTCAAACGCGGGCTTTAACACGGGGCTCTCCAGCACCGGCGTAATCTGGGACAGCAGCAGCACGCCCAGCGCGATGATCAACGTGGTCACGATCGAACTTGTGGCAATGGCGAGGGTCGAGATAACCTCGCCTTCTTCCGTGCCCGGCTGAACACCGGCGCGATCCATCGAATTCAGCGCGCACGGTACCTTGAGGTTTGCAAGGTTACCGGTTACGAAGCCGAGATAGGAGCCGCCTGTGCCAAGCATTGGCACATAGGTGAACACCTCGATGACGCCAACCGTCCAAAAGATCGGCACGATGCTCAGCAGCCCCTTCAGCACCCCGCTGATCGGCGGCCACGCGTTGTAGTAGAGGCAGATTGCTGCGGGCACCGCCAGCAGCAGCGCCAATGCGCTGAGAATCCAGACGCGGCCCATCTTATGTACGCTATCGCGATAACTCAATTCCTGTTTCATATGCGTCTCCCTTTCTCAGCCGACCAGATTCTGAACCAACGTCGTGATCGGAATGGACAGCGCCATACCGCCTAAGAGGCTGATGGGCAGTGCATAATCCTCGATCCACTTCGCGTTGAAGACCTTGCGCACGAGTCCGCAGATCATCATCAACAGCGCGCTGGCAAACATGACAAACACCGGAATCCATCCCGTAAGTCCCGTATGCACTTTTGCGAACACGAGACCCATGAACGCGGAGATCATGCCGAGAAACAGACCGGACAGGAAGATTTGCCCCCATTTGGAGTCCTTGGTCTTGATGTTGCTGATGCCGTTTTCAATTTTCTTTCCGAACACGGGAACCAGCACGAGCCCGGGGATGATGCCGAGCGCCATAACCCACGCGATCGTCGCGAACACTTTGGGGTCGGTGATGTGCTCCGAAAGCGACGAGCCAACCGCGGTTGCCGCGGCGGCTGCCGCCGTCGCCTCATAGGTGAGCGACCCGATGACCGAAAGCCTGAGCCACGGCAGCGGGAAGCCAAGCGCGTTGCTCAGCGCAATCACACCGAGCAGAATGGCGAATGCCGGTGCAATGGTGAAGAGTGCGGAGGACCCGACAGTCTTTTTGAGGGCCTGTTTGTCCATACCCAGTTCTTTGCCGCGTTTCCACGCCTTGATGAAAAAGACGACGGATTGCAGCAGCACGAACGCGATCACCACCGTGACCACAACGTACATAAATGCGCTGTTGGAGTTGAATTCCATCCCATTTCTCCCTTCTATTTTGAGCAGCAAGACATCGATATATTCTGTATATTATATCAAGTCTACCCCGTGATTCAACCGATTTAAAAGAAAAGTGTTTGAATTTCAACACGGTGTTGACAATTAGAAGAGATTTTGCGATAAGAACAGGCGGATGCCGCTTCGTGCATCCGCCCATATGATTGCCTTATTGTTCGCTTAGTTGGCGTGATCCGTGTCGTCCACGTCTCCGTAACCCATGAACTCGCGAGCTGCGATTCGCTTCTCGTCCCGCTCTTTCTCCACCATGTCGGAGAGCATCTCCTTGATTTCCTTTGCGTGCTTGATGCGCTTGATCTCGACTTCCGGTGCGCTCTTATCCGCCGTATTGAGGCGAATGGTACCGAGACCCCAGATACGCTGGCTCAGCGGACGCTGCAGCGTAATATCCAGTACGCGATAAAGGCGGATTTCGTCTTCCTTGCGGCTGATGAAGCCCGTGTCTATGGTGAGTTTTTCCTGGGTCAGGATGTATCGCGTAAACGTCCACGGCAAGCCGAAGATGATGCGCTTGCGATCCTTCCAAACGACGTCTGCCATGCGTATGTCCTCCTAATTAAGAATTGATGGAATTATATCATATCGCGTGGCGGATGAATAGCGTGGCAAGTGAACAATCCGTGAAACACGCTCCGGTGTGATTCCCCGCATCTTCAGCGATGCATCGCATTTTTCTTGAGAATCACGGTCTGAAACGCCCAGCCGTGTTCTTTTGCAGCGGCTTTCACGGCCTTCGTGATTGCGCCGAGATCAAAGTTGTATTCAAACACCTTTCCCTCCGGCCCATACTGGACACACTTGACTTTTCGCATGAGCGTGCTGCCGCTTTGAAAAGAGGTCTCTGCGCTCATACCGAATGAAACGCCCGCGCTGAGTTCGGTCGTTTTCTCATACATGCGAACCGTCTTCTTTTCCTCGTCGAGCAGGATCATCGCCTCATATTTGAGCTTCTTTTTGCCGAGAGAAAAACTCGCGTCAAGAAGCTCCGCGTCGATGGAAAGATCGGTCTTGTCTCCCTTTACGGGGTTCATTCCGAGCGCTGATATCTGATTTTCGATCTCGAGAAGCAAGTCTTGTTTCATAGCAATTCTCCTTCTGCATCCGCAAATCGTTTCCTGATTCGATCATACGACGAATCGCGGAAAACTGCAAATTTTCTGCGATGGTTTCCACCAAAAAAGCAGGCGCGCCGCAGAAAATCTGCGGCGCGCCCGATGGTTCGTGAGTCTTGATTAGA